>JAYVOV010000606.1:0-13361 GCA_043757735.1 Burkholderiaceae bacterium | reverse complement strand
TTCTCGGCTGATCTTCTCCTGGATTTCGACATGATTTTTTCGTTCGACCTCCTGTTTGAGGCGGTGCTCTTCGGGGTGCTGCTCGGCGGTTTTTATGCCGCGGTGAGTCTGGGCCTGTCGGTGGCTTTCGGGCTGCTCGACATACCCCATGTGGCGCATCCGGCGATGCTGGTGCTGGGGTCTTACTGCACCTATCTGCTGGCGAGCACCGGCATCGATCCCATCCTGGCGGGTATCTTGCTCATGCCGGTGTTTTTCGTGCTGGGCGTCGGGCTCTATCGTTTCTACTACGAGACCTTCGAACGGCGCGGCACAGATACCGGTGTGCGTGGCCTCGCGTTTTTTTTCGGCTTCTCGTTCATCATCGAAGTCGGCCTGATAATAGTGTTTGGCGTCGATCAGCGCGGTGTCGAGGCCGCCTACATCGGCAGCAGTCTCGAACTCGGTGACTATCGCATCCCCTACCGGATGCTTGCCGCCTTCGTGGTTGCGATTGTCCTGACCGTCTCCCTGACGCTTTATTTTTCGCACACCTTCACCGGCCGCGCCATCAAGGCGGTGGGCCAGGACGAAGGCGCACTGCGCCTGATGGGCGCCAACCCGGTGCGCATCAAACAACTGGCTTTTGGCATCGCCACGGCCGTGAATGCGGTGGCTGGTGCGGTGCTGATCGTGGTCGGGCCGGTCGAGCCGGCGCTCGATCGCCTCTATATCGGGCGCACCTTCTGCGTCGTGGTGCTTGCGGGGCTGGGCAGCATGAGCGGTACCCTCGCTGCGGGGCTGATCCTGGGCATCACAGAATCTATCGTCCTGATGGTCCTGGGCGCTTCGTGGGCGCCCGCCGTTTCCTTCGGCCTGCTGCTGCTGGTGCTGGGCATCCGGCCGCAGGGCCTCTTCGGCAGGTGAGCGCGTGATGTCGAGCATCAAATTCTGGGCCGGGGCCGGGGCTGTACTGACAGCGCTGGTCGGGCTGTCGTTCTCGGGCGCCAACGAGTACCTGTTCTTCGCGGGCTTCGTGGTGCTGCAGTTTGTAGTCCTGGCCAGCGCCTGGAACATCCTGGGCGGCTACGCAGGCTATGTGAATTTCGGCGTGCCGGCTTTTGTGGCGCTCGGCGCCTATTCGGCGCTGGTCTGCTTCAAGGGCTTCGGGGCGCCGCTGCTGGTGCAGATCCTGGCCGGCGCGATCATGGCCGGACTGCTGGGCCTGCTGGTCGGGCTGCTCACCTTGCGCCTGCGCGGCATTTTCTTCTCGATCGCCACCGTGGCGGTGATCTTCATCCTGGAAACCCTCGTGCTGAACTGGCGCTATGTTGGCGGTGCCAGCGGCATGCAGCTCACCCGTCCTGCGCCGGGCTTCGGCTTCGAGAGCTATACCCGGATGCTGTTCGCGGTGATGGCGTTCATGGCGGTGGGCGCGGTGGCCATCTCGCGGTATCTGCAGTACTCGCACATCGGCCAGGGTCTGCGCGCGCTGCGCGACTCCGAAGAAGCCGCCGAGTGCTCCGGCGTGCCGACCCTGAGGCTCAAGGTGATCGCCTGCACCATCTCTGGCGCGCTGCTCGGTGTCGGCGGCGCCCCGATGCCGATGTACCTGAGCTTCATCGAGCCGGCGTCCAGTTTCAACCTGAGCTACGCGGTGTCTGCGTTGGCCATGCCGATCATCGGTGGTATCGGACACTGGGCTGGACCAGTGATCGGTGCGCTGCTGCTGGGCACGCTGCAGCAGGTGGTGACAGTCACCATTTCCAGCGAACTCAATGTGCTCGTGGTGGGTGTGCTGCTGGTGGTGTTCGTCGTGATCGCCCCGGACGGCATTCTGGGATGGGTGAAGTCATGGAAGCAGCGGACATGGAAACGATCCTCGAAGTAAACGGGCTCACCAAGAGCTTCGGCGGTTTCACCGCGTTGTCCGGCGTGTCGCTGTCGGTGAGCGCGGGCGAACGTCTCGGCCTGATCGGACCGAACGGTTCTGGCAAGACAACCCTGATCAACTGCATCTCGGGCGCGTTGTTCAACGACGCCGGATCAATCCGCTTCGCCGGCAAGGACGTCACGCGCCGCAAGGCGCACGAACGCACCTGTCTGGGCATTGCCCGCAGCTTTCAGATTCCGCGCCCATTTGCCAGCATGACGGTGCTGGAGAACCTGATGGTTCCCCTTGCCTACGTCTGTCGCATCAGCGGCGCGCGGGCGCAGGCTCAGGCGCGCGCGATCCTCGCGCAGATGGGCCTGGCGGCCAAGGCTGAAACCATAGCGAGCCAGCTCTCGCAGGTCGAACTGCGCAAGATGGAACTGGCCCGCGCGATGGCGGCGCGCCCCAAGCTGCTGATCTCCGATGAGGCGATGGCGGGGCTGGCAGGCGCCGAAGTCGACGAGGTCCTGGAGATCTTGTTCGAGCTCAACAATCAGGGCATCACCATCATCATGATCGAACACATCATGCAGGCGGTGATGAAGTTTTCGCAGCGCGTGATCTGCCTCGATACCGGCAGCATCATCTGCGAGGGCACGCCCGACGTAGTCGTCAAGAATCCGCAAGTCCAGAGAGCCTATCTTGGCCATTAAGCTGCGGATCAAAGATGTCAGCGCCGGTTACGGCGCGGTGCGCGCGCTGCATGGCGTGTCGCTGGAGCTCGACCAGGGGCAGACGGTCGCGCTGCTCGGCACCAACGGCAACGGCAAGAGCACGCTGATGAAGTGCGTGATGGGTATCGTGAAACCCGATGCGGGCAGCGTCGTGCTCGAGATCGATGGTGTCAGCCATGACCTCACTCGCCTGGCGACTGAAGAGATCGTCAACCTCGGGGTCGCGCTGGTCCCGGAGGGCCGCCGGCTGTTCCCCAAACTCACCGTCGAAGAAAATCTGCTGCTCGGTGCTTATCGCGCCGCCGCGCGCCCGCAGATCGCGCGCAATTTGGCTTTTGTGTTCGAGGCGTTCCCGCTGCTCGCCGAGCGCCGCCGCCAGCTCGCTGGCTCGATGTCGGGTGGCCAGCAGCAGATGCTGGCGATCGCCCGTGCGCTGATGTCCTCGCCACGGCTGCTGCTGGTCGATGAACCCTCGGTGGGGCTGTCGCCCCTGCTCGTTTATCAGACGATCACCACCATCAAGGAACTCAAGGAGCGTTACGCGCTCACCGTGCTGATGGCCGAGCAGAATTTCACTCAGGCGATGCGCATTGCCGACTATGGCTACGTCATCGTCCACGGTGGCATCGTGTTTCAGGGCGACGTCGAGACGCTGGGGGCCAACGAGATGGTCAAGAACTTCTATCTGGGGGTCTCCGCGTGAGAGCGCCGGGCTGCTCCTCTGATCTGCATCGCCAGGCTGCGGATGCGCCGCATCGTTCCAAGATCCAGCTCCGGCAGCCTCCTGGATGCGTTCGATGAAGGCCGCGAATTTCGAGTATGTGAAAGTGCATTCGCTGGATGAGGCATTCGAGCAGCTCGCCCGGCACGGCGATTCAGCACAAATTCTCGCCGGCGGCCAGAGCCTGCTGCCGATGCTCAACCTGCGCCTGGCCGCGCCGGGCTGCCTGATCGACATCGGCGGGCTGCCGGGTCTGCGCGAGATCCGTCGCGAGAACGGCTTCGTTCATGTCGGCGCGCTGGTGACCCACCGGCAGTTGGAAGAGTCGGCGCTGATTGCAGCAACAGTGCCGCTGCTGGCGCAGGCGGTGCCGCATGTGGCGCACCTGGCCATCCGCAACGCCGGCACGGTGGGCGGCAGCCTGGCGCTGGCCGATCCGGCTGCCGAGTACCCTGCGGTCGCGCTGGCGCTTGGCGCGGTCATCGTCGTGCAGGGCGCGCAAGGTGTGCGGCGCGTTGCCGCTGACGAATTCTTTCGGGGCCTCTACCAGACCGCGCTGATGCCGGCGGAAATTCTGACTGGCGTCGAATTTCCAGCGCCTGGCCCCGGCGAGCGCGCTCACTTCAGCGAACTGGCCCGCCGGCACGGCGACTACGCGATGGTGGGGCTCGCCGCCCTGCTCGCGTGCCAGGCCGGCGTCGTGTCGCGATCCCGCTTCGTGTTTTTCGCGGTCGCCGACAAACCGGTGCTGGCGGTGCGTGCCATGGCGGCGCTGCACGGGCGTGTGCCTGACGAGCGGGCGGTCCGCGACGCGCAAGACGCGCTGGCGCAAGACCTCGCTCCCCACGGCGATCTTCAGGCGGATCCCGCCACCAAGATGCACTTGGCGCGCGTGCTGCTGAGCCGAGCCGTTATCAATCTCAGGCAACCGACATGAGCGAAACACGGATGACAACCCGTCTGCTGGTCAACGGCCAGCGCATTGAACGCGAAGTGCCGGTGCGTCAGCATCTGGTCGATTTCCTGCGTGAAGACCTGGGTCTCACCGGCTCTCACCTGGGCTGCGAGCACGGTGTCTGCGGCGCCTGCCAGGTCATGCTCGATGGGCAACTCGTGCGCGGGTGCCTCACGCTGGCGGTGCAGGCCGATGGCCGGTGCGTCGACACGATCGAGGGCTTGTCCGACAGCGGCGATCTGGCGCCGCTGCAGCAGGCCTTCCTGGCTCACAATGCCTTCCAGTGCGGCTACTGCTCGAGCGGCATGCTGCTGACCGCGCTCGACATCGTTCGGCGCCATCCGCGTGCGGACCGCGATCAGATCCGCGATCTGCTATCGGGCAACTACTGCCGCTGCACCGGTTATCAGGCCATTGTCGATGCGATCGAATCCGTGCTGCGCGGGTTGCGCACCGAGCAGGGTTCGATCGACCCGCAGGGAGCCGCGCGATGAACGCCCGCGCCGAGTTTCCCGCTGTGTTCGTCGCTGAAGACAATCGGGTTCAGGTGCCTGCCGAGGCGTCGACCTCGAGGGGCTTCATCGGCCAGAGTATTCCCCGTTCCGGCGCGCGCAAACTGCTGCAGGGCCGCGGCAGTTATCTCGACGACATCCGGGTGCCGCGCCTGGGTCATGTGGTGTTCGTGCGCAGCCCGCACGCGCACGCACGGATTCTGGGGCTCGAGCTCGAAGCCGCGCGGGCCCGGCCTGGTGTCATCGCGGTGGTCGATGGCCGCACCCTGGCGGCCTACTGCACGCCATGGGTGGGTGTGCTCGGTCATCTGAAAGGCATCAAGTCGGCCGAGCAGCATGCAATCGCCATCGAACGCGCCTGCTCGCAGGGCGAGGCGGTGGCGGCAATCGTGGCCGAGACCCGTCGCCAGGCCGAAGATGCCGCCGATCACGTGATCGTCGATTGGGAGGTGCTGCCGGCGGTGACCGACATGCGGGCTGCGCTCGAGGGCAGGCAGATCATCCACCCGCAATTGGGCGACAACATCTGCTTTCACCGCGAACTGGTCACGGACGGATTTGAAGAAGCGTTCGCGAAGGCGGATCTGATCGTCGAGAAGACCTACGATTTCGCCCGCCACACCGGCGTGACCAATGAGCCACGCGGCATTCTGGCCGACTACAACCCGGCCGAACACACGCTGACCGTGTACCAGGGCACACAGGCCCCCAACATGATGCAAGACGTGTTCTCCCGCCATCTGGGCATTCCCGAATCGAACGTGCGGGTGATCTGCAAGGATGTCGGCGGCTCCTTCGGGATCAAGGTCCATGTCTATCCGGATGAGATGGCCACCGCTGCGCTCTCAGTGATGCTGCGCCGGCCGGTCAAGTTCGTGGCCGACCGGATGGAGTCTTTCCTCACCGACATCCACGCTCGCGAGCACACCGCGACCGTGCGCCTGGCCTGCACGAAAGAGGGCGAGATCATCGGCTTCGATCTCGACGATCTGACCGGCATCGGCCCGTATTCGGTGTATCCGCGCACCAGCGGCATCGAAGGCAACCAGGTGGTGAACCTGACCGGTGGCCCCTATCGCCATCGGCACTATCGCGCCCGCCTCGATGTGGTGTTCACCAACAAGAACGTCACCTGTCAGTACCGGGCAGTGGGTCATCCCATTGCGGTAGCGCTGACCGAGGGCATCGTCGACGAGGCGGCCAGGGCCTTGAACATGGACCCGGTGCAGTTTCGGCGCAAGAATCTCATCGCGGACGATGCTTATCCGTACACGTTTCCGTCCGGCGTGAAATTTGAAAAGCTCTCGCACCATGAGTGCCTCGACAAGCTGCTGGCCACCATGGACTATGACTTCTTGCGTGCCGAGCAGCGCCGCCTGCGCGAGCAGGGCATCTATCGCGGGATCGGGTTTGCCGCGATGATCGAAGTGACCAATCCGTCGCCTGCCTTCTACGGCGTTGGCGGGGCGCGGATCTCGGCCCAGGACGGCGCAACCATCCGCCTCGATCCGGCCGGCATGATCACTGTGCTGGTGAGCGTCACCGAGCAGGGGCAGGGCACCGAGGCGGTGTTCGCGCAGGTGGCCGCCACCGCGGTGGGAGTGAGCATGGACCGGGTGCGGGTCATCACCGGCGACACCGCCGTCACGCCCTACGGCGGGGGCACCTGGGCGTCGCGCGGCGCGGGCATTGGCGGCGAGGCCGTGCTGCAGGCTGGCAAAGCGCTCAGGGGCAACATCCTGGAAGTGGCGGCCGCCATCCTGCAGCTGGACCAGCAGACCCTCGATGTGCGCCAGGACAAGGTGGTGGACATGCAAACCGGTCAGGCCCATATGAGCCTGAGCGAGATCGGCCGGGTCGCTTATTTTCGGCCCGACACGCTGCCGATGGGCTTTCAATCCGAGCTCACCGTCACCCGGCACTACACCCCGCGCGAGTACGGCTTCACCTTCACCAACGGCATTCAGGCGTCTTGGGTCGAGGTCGATGTCGAGACCGGATTCGTCAGGCTGCTCAAGCACTGGTGCATCGAAGACTGCGGCACGATTCTCAACCCGATGCTGGTCGATGAGCAGGTGCGCGGCGGAATCGTTCAGGGCATCGGCGCCGCGTTGTTCGAAGAATGCATCTACGACGAGACCGGTCAGATGCTCAATGGGTCGATGGCCGAGTATCTGGTGCCGATGTCGGGCGAGATGCCGGACATCGTGGTCGGCCACGTCGAGACGCCCACCCGCAGTTCCGAACTCGGTGCGAAGGGCGCTGGCGAAGCGGGCACGGCGGGCGCGCCGGCTGCCGTCATGAACGCCATCAACGATGCACTCGCGCCCCTGGGCGCCAACGTCGCGGCCCAGCCGTTCACGCCGCAGCGCATCTTGCGCGCGCTGGGCAAGGTCTGATGCGCGCGATCGCGAAGGCTGTGCCGGTTCGGCGAGCCCGGCTCGATCCCGAGGCGCGCCGGCGCCAGATTCTCGATGCCGCGATCGCGTATTTCGCTGAGGCTGGGTTTGGTGTGCAGACGCGCGAACTCACCCGCCGCATTGGCGTGTCGCAGCCACTGCTCTACCGGTATTTTCCGTCCAAGCAGGAGCTGATCGAAGCAGTCTTCGAGGAGGTGTTCCTGAGCCGCCTGAGCGACGCATGGGTTGCCCAGCTTCAGGACCGCACTGTGCCGCTGCGCGAGCGGCTGATGCGGTTCTATGTGCAGTACGCCGATGCCACCTACCGCCCGGAATGGATCCGCATCTACATGTACGCGGGGCTTGCCGGCGAGCAGTTGAACCGCGACTACCTGGCGCTGGTGCGCCGCAAACTGCTGAACGCCATGTGCGGCGAGTTTCGCGAGTCTTTCCTGACCGGACGCGAGCGTGCACGTGCAGGACCGATCTCGACGCGCGAGATCGAGCTGGTCTGGAACCTGCACGGCAGCATGTTCTATTGGGCGGTGCGAAAGAACATTTTCGGTGCCCGCGCCGGGCCCGGTTTCGAGACCCGCACCGGCGATGCGATCGATCTTTTCCTCGCGGGCGCGCGCGAGCGGTATGCGCCGGTCGTGCTCGGCTCGAGCCGAGCGGGCAGTGCGCCTGGTGCGCCTGGTGCGCCTGGTGCGCCTGGTGCGCCCGGTGCGCGCGAGGCGCGCGAGGCGCGTGAGGTGCTGGCACCCTGATAGACGACTCGCGGCGATTGACAGTCAGCCCGCGGCCATGCGCTCGAGCACTGCATAGACGGACGCGGTGTCGTGCAGGGCATGGCCCTGCGCCAGGGCGGCGCGGTAGATGGGGATGCAGGCGTTGAAAAGCGGTGCTGGTATCGAGAGATCAGCCAGCGCTTCACCGATGATTGCCATGTCCTTGGCCCAGACCTCGACCTTCATGGTGGCATCTTGCCAGCCGCGTGCGGCCATCATCGGGCCGCGCACCTGCAGCATGCGGGAACTGCCGGCGCCGTCGCCGACCACCTTCACGACGGTGGCGGGGTCCAGGCCAAGTCCCGTGGCGAACAGCAGCGCCTCGGCCGAGGCGACGTTGTGGATCGCGACCAGCAGATTGGCCACCAGCTTCATGCGCATGCCGTTGCCGAAAGCGCCGACGTCGTAGCGCGCTCTGGCGAAGCCATCGAATACCGCCGCCATGGCCGCGATGTCGGCAGGTTCGCCGCTGGCGTAGACCGCCAGGTCGCGGGTGCGCGCCTGAGCGCCGGTGCCCGACAGCGGCGCGTCGACCATGCCGATGCCGGCGCCGGCGAGCAGGCTGCGCGCCCGCTGCTTGTCGGCGATCGGCAGGGTGCTGGTTTCAGCCAGCACGATGCGCGGGGCGCCGGCCGACTGCCGCTGGGCGCGAAGCACGAGCGCGGCGCAGATCTGCATCAGCGCGGCTGAAGAAGGCAGCGAGGTGATCAGCGCTGGGGTCCGTGCCGGCAGGCTGTCTGGCGTGTCGCCGAACGAATCGATTTTTCCGCGCAGACGCTCACGAGCGCCGGCGTCGACATCGACGCCGGCGACCGAAAACCCCGCGCGCTGCAGGCTGGTGGCAATAGCCGATCCCATGGTGCCCAGCCCGATCACTCCGACACTGCCGCCTGCCGCGTTCATCGCTCTCTTCGCTATTTATCTATTGATCAACAAATCATACAATGCGCGGCAGCGGCAGCCAACGGCGTGGCCGCGCAATGAGGTGGTGAATGAGGCGCTTCAGATGATCGAAAAAACGCTATTGCGGCCCGACGGCGCGCGGATCCGCCTGGTTGATCATGCCGATCGCCTGACTCGCGCCGGTGCGCCCGCCTTGGTGCTGTCGAACTCGCTGGCGACAGACGTTTCTCTCTGGGCCGAGGTCGTCGAGCAGCTTTCCACTCGTTATCGAGTGATCACCTACGACACGCGTGGCCACGGCGAGAGCCGTGCGCCCGCGAAGACTGCTCGCCTCGAAGACCTGTGCAACGACCTCGTGGCCGTCATGGATGCGGCGGGTGTCGAGCGGGCGTTCGTCGCGGGCATCTCCCTGGGCGCGATGACCGGCCTCGGGCACCCTGGAGCGCTGGTTCGCGCCCGACTACCGCGCGGCCAACCCGCTGGCGATGGCGCGGGTGCGGGCGATGATCGGAACCACCTCGCCCGATGGCTACGAAGCTTGTGTGCGGGCCATTCAGGGTATCGATCTGCTCGGGCGCCTGCCGCTGATCGATCTGCCGGTGCTGCTGGTGGCCGGCGCACAAGACGGCGCGGCACCGCCAGCGGCCATGCAAGGCATGGCTCAGGCGATCCCTGGGGCCGCGCTCGAAGTGCTCGATCCCTGCGGTCATCTGTCGGCCGTGCAGCGCCCCGCGGCGCTCGCGGCGCTGATCGACGGTTTCATTGCCTCGAGGAGTGGTAAAGAATGAAACTCGGCACCTTCATGATGCCTCTGCATCCCCCTTCGCGTCGCCCGTGGGAAACGCTTCATGAAGACCGCGAGGCGATCATCCTGGCCGACCGCCTAGGCTACACCGAAGCGTTTGTTGGCGAGCACGTCACCGATCTGGCCGAAAACGTCACGTCCTGCCTGATGTTCCTGTGCAGCCTGGCATTCGCGACCACGCAGATCAAACTGGGGTCGGGCACGCTGAACATGCCCAACAGCCACCCGGCCGCGGTGGCGGCCAATGTGGCGATGATCGATCACCTGCTCAAAGGGCGTTTCATCATGGGTATCAGCCCAGGCGGGCTGATGTCTGACGCCGAAGTGTTCGGCAATTTCGGCAAAGACCGGCTCGAGATGTTCGTCGAGGCAATCGACATGGTGCTGGCGATCTGGAGCGGCACAGCACCCTACAACCTGAAGGGCAAGCATTTCGAGGTCAGCACCGCGCGCACCATGATTCCGGAGATCGGCCAGGGCATCGTTCTCAAGCCTTTTCAGGCGCCGCATCCGCCGATCGTGGTGACGGCGGTGGCGCCGTTCTCCAAAGGCATCACCGCCGCCGCGGCGCGCGGGTGGGAGCCCATTTCGGCCAATTTTCTGCTGCCCGAGTGGGTCAGGTCGCACTGGCCCAGCTATGTCGAAGGCTGCCGGCAGGCGGGCCGGCCGGCCGAGGCTGCGAACTGGCGGGTCGCCAAGAGCATTTTCGTGACAGACACCGATGACGCCCTGGCCAGACGCTACGCGCATAGCGCCGAAGGGCCGTATCACTTCTATTTCAAGCAGCTGATCCGCAAGCTGGTGGGGTTTGCCGGACGCTCGAATCTGTTCAAGCTGGACCAGAACGAACCCGACGAATCGATCAGCGCCGACACCCTGGCGCCGCGCCTGGTGATCGCCGGATCGGTCGACAGCGTGGTCGACCAGATCCTGGCGTTCAGGCAGACAACCGGCGATTTCGGCACGCTCCTCTACGCCTGCCATGACTGGATGGATCCGGCGCTGGGCCGCCGGTCGATGGAGCTGATGGCCGAGAAGGTCATGCCACGCGTCAACGCGGCGATCGCGGCGGGGCGCTGAAACGGGGCGCTGAAACGAGGCGCTGAGGATCAGACCTTTGCTGCACTGCCCATCGAGGGCACTTGCGCGGTGAACCAGTCCGCGATTTCGCCACCGGTCATCAGCCGCACCTCGGGCTTGGCGAGCACCGAGTCGAGCAGCTGCTCGAATGCGGCGATGCGATGCGGCACGCCCGTGATGTACGGATGCACGCTGATCGCCATGACGCGGGCGGTGCGGGCGCTGTCCTGCCAGAGGCGATCGAGCTGCAGCACCCCGCGGTGGTACAGCTCGTCGCTGCGGTGGTGCTGGACGGCCATCAGCGGTATGTCGTTGATCTCCACGCTGTAGGGCACCGACACCAGCGGCCGGGGCGCGGCCTTGATCCAGGTGGGCTGGTCGTCGGCCACCCAGTCGGCTACGTATTCGATGCCTGCGGCCGACAAGTGATCGATCGTGAACTCGGTTTCGGTCAGCCCCGGGCTCTCCCAGCCGCGCGGCGCCTTGCCGGTGAACGCCTTGATCGAGTCGACAGATTGCTGGATGGCCAGCACCTGATCATCGAGCTTGTGCATCGGGGCCTGCACATAGCTGTGGCCCATGAATTCCCAGCCGGCCGACAGCGCGGCGCGGGCTACCCGCGGATAGCTGTCGCAGACGATGCCGTTGATGGCCAGGGTGGGGATGATGCCGCGCGACTGCAGCGCGTCGTAGAGGCGCCAGAAGCCCACCCTCATGCCGTATTCGTGCCAGGCCCAATTGGGCAGATCGGGCAGCAGCGGCTGGCCCATCGGCGGGGGCAGCACGGTGCGGGGCATGGCCCGCTCGATGGACCAGTGCTCGACATTGACGATAACCCACACCAGCAGGCGACTGCCGTCGGGGGCCTTGAGGAGCGGCCGGTCGGGCAGGGCGCTGTAGGGCAGGCGATCGCTCAGCAGCGCGGGGCGTCCAGAATCGGCGGCGGTGGACATGCTCGGGCCTCATGCGTGTTGTGTTGGTTGTATTTATTCAGAATTCAGATCGATCTGGTGATCGGTCGATCAGCGATGCTGCACGAAAGCCTGCACACAGGCAATGCAAGAACCCGGACCCGGGTGAGCAGCGAACCTGCATCGAGGCCTGCACTGGAACGCGCCTGCTGGCTCTCGTGAGCCATCGCCGCTATTCTGGGGGCTTGTTCACGCACTGGTGGGGAGCTGCTATGAAGGGTGTCGTCTTTTCAGGGAATCGCAAGCTCGAACTCCTGGAGTTCCCTGACCCCACGCCGGGTCCCGGCGAGGTGGTCCTCGAGATCAAGGCATCCGGCATGTGCGGCAGCGATCTGAAGTTCTATCGCGGCACGGGCGGTGCGTCCTCGCTCGGTCTGGGCGCAATCAGCGGTCCGCTGATTGCGGGCCATGAGCCTTGCGGCATTGTCGCCGCAGTCGGCCCTGGCGTTTCTCCTCGCCAGGCAAAAGTCGGCCAGCGGGTGATGCAGCACCACTACCGCGGCTGCGGCGCCTGTGAACACTGCAATACCGGATGGATGCAGCTTTGCGTCGAAGGGGTGGCTGAAGTTTATGGCGCCACCGGGCATGGCGCGCACGCGAGGTACATGAAGTGCCCGGCGCGCACCCTGGTGCCATTGCCCGACGAACTGTCGTTTTCCGCCGGCGCCGCGATCTCTTGCGGGACCGGCACGGCCTGGGGCGCATTGCAGCGCCTGAACCTGACCGCCGATCACACCATCGCGATCTTCGGCCAGGGTCCGGTTGGCTTGTCGGCGACGCTGCTCGCGGCTCAGATGGGCGCGCGGGTGATCGCGCTCGACACCAGCGAGGAGCGACTGGAACGGGCGCGCGAGTTCGGTGCTCACGCGCTGATCAATCCCACCGCGACACCGGACGTCGTGCTGGCCATTCGCGAGCTCACTCATGGCCGTGGCGCGCATGCGTCGCTCGACGCGTCGTCGTCGCCCACGGCTCGCGCGCAGGCGGTGCGCTGCGTGCGCACCTGGGGCAAGGCCTGCTTTGTCGGCGAAGGCGACAGCGTGACACTCGACGTGAGCAATGATCTGCTGCGCCGTCAGGTCACGCTGATCGGCTCCTGGACCTTTTCGACTATCGGGCAGGCAGCATGTGCCGAGTATGTGGCTGACCGCCAGATCGACCTCGATCGCCTGTTCACCCACCGCTGGCGGCTCGACCAGGCCGAAGAGGCCTACCAGCTCTTCGACAGGCAGTCGTCGGGCAAGGGCGTGATCCTGCCCGCTTAGGCGGCCTCCTGGGGGTGGGCCGGCTTCATCTCAGCGCGCCACCAGCACCGGGTCGGCGAAGATCTCGAGCACCCGGCGATACCGGTCGCCAACGCCATTGGCGTTCAGGTTCAGACGCCAGCCGTCGGCGGCCGTGGCGTTGGCCTGGGTGGCCACGAAGGACGTGCCGTTGCGCACACCGTTGAACGGCACCTTCACGAAGTCCGTGCCATCACGGAAGTTGGCCAGGCTGCCTTCGGAGGGCAGGTTGCGCCCGGGGGCCGCGCACAGATCGCGGTCGCCCAGCACGCTGGTGGCCGAGGTGCGCGCCACATAGTTGGGGAAGGTGCTCGGGCACTTGATGTCGGAGAGCTGAACCACTTCGCGGGAGCACTCG
>JAYVOV010000605.1:0-3579 GCA_043757735.1 Burkholderiaceae bacterium | reverse complement strand
AGCGCGCGACCTGCCTGTTCGTCGAGACTGAGCGTCATCCGACTCCAGCCTGTCCGCCAAGAGCGTTGGTTCATGTGGGCCGCAAGCCGTGTGTGATCGTCCAGATGTTCGAAGACCCGTCTGGCGGAGCCCCGGATCTGGCCACGGCTCTCGGCATGGTGCGCGAAGGCTTCCAGTTTCGGGGCTGCCGCTTCGACGATCTTCACAACCAGCCGCCGATGAATCCCGCCCGCCGCAACCCCGCAACAACATACGGGCACGCGCGCATCAAGCGCCAGAGCAAATCGGAGCGGTGGTTCTCGCACATCAGCACCACCGGGCCGAGGTTGATGCCGAAGTGATAGGGCGATGTCCAACCGGTGCCGTTATCGCTTTCGGCCTCGTCCAAAAAACTCAGATTGAAGCTGCACCTGAAGCAGTATTCGCCGGTGACCTGAGGATAGGCGTCCTGAAAGTGCTGCAGCGATGGCAGCACGATCTCGGGCGCAAACGGCAACGATGCGGCCACGGCCCAGGGTGCCACAGTCCCATCGTCGGGGCCGTACGGGGCGCCGCGTGCCGTGTAATCGAAGAACCTGCGCTCGATGCCCTTGATGCGGCGCGTCGTCCAGCCTGGCCCGTCGCTCGCGGTCAGGCCCCAGAAGTTTTCACCGTAGCCCGCAAAGTCGAGCGGGTTGCGAATCGCGTACTCGCGCTGCACGTAGGTCGCGCGGCGGCTGTTCTCGCAGTAGTCGATGTTCTTGTCGCGCGCGAAGGCATCCTGGATGCCGCGCAGGTCCAGCCAGATCTGCGAATACTGGTGAATGAAAAGCGGGCCGCCGTAGAGCAACTCGTGGCCATAGATCGTTTTCCATTCGTAGGTCGAGGTCCAGGCCGTGTAGCTCTCGGCTGGCAGCGGGTGCGTCGGCGAGCCCAGCCCCAGCACGTACAGCAAGGTGGCTTCGTCGTAGCCGCTCCAGCGGTAGGGCAGGAAGCCGCCTTCGGGCGTCCACCCGTGCGACACCGTCGCAGCCCCGTTGCACGCCCATGCCCAATCCACCCGGCGGTACAGCGCCTCGGCCAGCGTGCGCACGGCCTGCTCGTCTTGATCTTCGTGGCCGAAGTACGCAGCGGCAGCCAGCATGCCGGCGAGCAGGAAAGTGCTGTCGATGGTGGACAGCTCGCACAAGCCCGCGCGGCGGCCGGTGGTCATGTCGAGAAAGTGGTAGTAGAAGCCTTTGTGTCCGGTCGCGTCAGGCGTTGTGCCTTGTGGGCTGGCCCAGAAGAACCGCAGCAGCGCCAGCGTCCGAGCCAGTGCATCGGTGCGCGACATCCAGCCGCGCTCGACCCCCACCGGATAGGCCGCCAGCGCAAAGCCGATGGCCGCGATGCTTGCGGGCGAACCAGGCTGCGATCTGTCGGCGACGAGACCGTTCGACATGTTGGTCTCGCGCAGGAAATATTCGAAGGAATGACGCTGCAATGCGTCGAGCCGCGCTTCACCGAAGCTCAGCGAAATGGCGTGTTGCTGCGCGGGCATGGATCTCAGCCCTGCGGCGCTCCCACAAGCCCTGGTGCAAGCGCCGCGTCTGCAGAATGTGCTGCGGCCTTGGCTCGCTCGAAAACATCGACCCACTGCCGATAGCGTCGGGCGATTTCGGCCACTGCAGACTCACGAGTCAGGCCCTCGATCTTGCAGATATCGGCCTCGACCCCCGCATCCTGCAACTCGCTGATGGCGCGCAGCATCGGTGCGGGCCTGAGCTTGCGGTCGTAGGTTCGAGCCTCTCCGCCGAGCGCGCCGAGTTGTTGGGGCGTGGCAGGTACCAGCAACTCGAACATGAATCTTGACGGGCCACCCACAAGGGCTTCGGACAAGCTTCGCAGGCGCGCCGCCTGTCGGTGGTTCACGCCCGCATCGCCTTCGGGGTTGTAGCGCACCAGCACCTTGCAGAAGGTCGGTGCAAAGGAATCGATGTGGCGCTCGAAGTTGTCGCCGAACTCGAAGTCGAACTCGTCCTGCCCGCTCTTCTCGGTGGGCGCGCATGTGATGATGCCGCTGCGTCTTGCATCGCGCAGGATGTCGGCACCGAAGTGCTCGTCGACCAGAATGCCGGCCTTGGCTTTGTCAACACCGCCGGACATTGCGGCCAAGAAGCCGTCGTAGATCACGCGTTTGGCGGCGGTCACTTGCGCGGTCTGCTCGGTCTTCAGTGCACCGGTCCAGCCGAACAGGCCACTCACGAACGACGCGCGGTGGTCGAAGGGCAGGATGTACAGGGGCCGGATGGTGCCTGCGGGCATGGTCTGCGAACCTGCTGGAGGGTGGGTCGGGTCGCTTTGCCGGTCAAATCACCAGTGGTTTGTCCGGCAGTTCGTTGGCGTTGCGCGCTCCTGCGGGAAAGTGCTCCACAAGTTGACGCGTCACTGCCCGGATGCCGCCGACCGCGCCGTCCTCGAACTTCGCGGCCTTGAATGCCGCTTCCATCTCATGGCAGATCGCCACCCAGGTGCGCGGGCCCGCCTTGGCATGGATGCCGCGGTCGGCCACGATCTCCACCGCGCGGTCGGCCAACAGCAGATAGATCAACACACCGGTGTTGTGCTCTGTATCCCAAATGCGCAACTGCGAAAACAGCGCGAGTGCGCGCTCCTTTGCTGTCTGTCCGTCGAAGAGCGGAGCGCCGTCGAGCGAGCCTTCGACAACGAAGCGAACTTCACCAGCGTGTGTCGTTTCACTGGTCTTGATCGCATGCTCGATGGCGTTCAGCGCAGCATGCGGAAAGGCCCGGTTGACCTGGCCCTGGGTCGTGGCGAGATGGCGAAGGAAACGTTTGATGTTCATGACTAAAACCTGCCCGAGGCGCCGCCGCCGCCGAACCCGCCACCACCCCCGCTGAAGCCGCCGCCACCGAACCCGCCACCTCCGCGGTGGCCGCCACCCATTCCGCCGTAATAGCCACCGTGCATGGCGCCGCGTCGGCCCATGCCGACCCCGAGCAAGGTGATGAGAAAGGCGATACCGCCGCCGATCACCGCGGCAATCACCGCACCGCCCAGCAGCCAGCCTGCGAGCGCCAGCACCCCGCCGGTGGCCAACGCGCCGGGGATGCGACCGAGCACGGCCCGCAACACGCCGCCGACCATCAGCGCCACCACAAACAACAGCGGCAACAGTTGCCCGATGTTCTGGCTGACTGAACCCAGCCCCGATCCGAGGGCTCCCGGCTTGGGTGCTGGAAGCGGCTCGCCATCGACGACGCGAATCATTTGATCGACACCGGCGCTGACGGCGCCGAAGTAGTCGCCTTCCTTGAGCCGAGGTGCAATCACCTCGCTGACGATGCGCTTGGACGTGGCGTCGTTCAATGCGCCTTCGATGCCGTAGCCGACTTCAATGCGCAGCGTGCGGTCATCCTTGGCGATCAGCAACAAGGCACCGTCGTCCACCTTCTTGCGGCCCAGCTTCCATTGTTCGACCACGCGCAAAGCGTACTGCTCGATTTCTTCTGGCTTGGTCGTCGGAACGATCAGCACCGCGATCTGCGTGCCCTTGCGGGTCTCGAAGGCACGCAGCGACTGCTCCAAGCCCGCCTGCTC
>JAYVOV010000604.1:0-13453 GCA_043757735.1 Burkholderiaceae bacterium | reverse complement strand
CCGTGGCGTCGCCGCCGATCACACCCGACAGCAGACCCAGCAGAATGAAACCCACCTGCGCAATGGTGGAGTAGGCCAGCATGCGCTTGAAGTTGGTCTGGGCTATGGCGACCAGGTTGCCCACCACCAGCGAGGCCACGCAGAGCACGGTCAGCATCTGCTGCCAGTCGGCGGCCACGCCGATCAGGCCTTCGGCCAGAATGCGGAAGGTAATGGCGAAGGCGGCGAGCTTGGGCGCGCCCGCGATCAGCAGCGTGACCGCGGTGGGCGTGCCCTGATATACGTCGGGTACCCACATGTGGAAAGGCACCGCGCCAAACTTGAAGGCCAGGCCCGCCACGATGAACACCACGCCGAAAACCATCACCGTGCGGTTGGCCTGGCCGGTCGACAAGGCTTTGGCGATGTCGGGCAGATCGAGGCTGCCGGTGCCGCCGTAGATCATCGACATCCCGTACAGCAGGAATCCCGAGGCCAGTGCGCCGAGCACGAAGTACTTGATAGCTGCCTCGGTGGCGCGGCCCGAGTCGCGGCGCAACGCGGCCAGCGCATACAGCGACAACGACATCAGCTCGAGGCCCAGGTAGGTGACCAGCAGGTTGTTCGACGAGATCATCACCATCTGGCCGAGCAGTGCAAACAGCGCCAGCGTGTAGAACTCACCGCGGTACAACTGCCGGTCGGCGATGTAGGCGCGGGCGTAGAGCAGTGTGACCGCAGTGGCGATGTAGGCACAGACCTTGAGCAGACGTGCCAGTTCGTCGGACACATACATGCCGCCGAACGCGTACTGCACCGGCGTGCCCACTTGCGCGAGCGTCGCGAACAGCGGCGCCAGCAGCGCGATCAGCGCAAGACGATCGATGCCTTCGACCTGGCCGCCACGGCCCTTGATCACATCGGCGAGCAGCACCACGCACGCCGCCACCAACAGCACGATCTCGGGCAGAGCCGCGAGCAGGTTGAGCTTGTCCATCGCCTTCTACTTGATCTTGGTAACCGACACGTGCTTGAGCAGCGCCGCGACGGAGGCATCGGTGGAATCGGTGACCGGTTTGGGGTAAAGGCCCATCCACAGCACCGCCACGGCCAGCGCGGCCAGCATCCAGAATTCGCGCCGGTTCACATCCTGGAGTTCGGCCACGTGATGATTCGCCACGTCGCCGAAGACCACCCGCTTGTACATCCACAAGGAATACGCCGCACCCAGAATGAGGGTGGCCGTAGCACCGAACGCGATCCAGAAATTGAACTGCACCGCGCCCAGGATGACCAGGAACTCGCCGACGAAGCCGGAAGTGGCGGGCAGCCCGCAATTAGCCATTGTGAAAAACATGAACAGCGCGGCGAACTTGGGCATGGTGTTGACCACGCCGCCGTAATCGGCGATGCGCCGCGAATGCATGCGGTCGTAGAGCACGCCGATGCAAAGGAACATCGCGCCCGAGATAAAGCCGTGCGAGATCATCTGCATGATCGCGCCCTGCACGCCGAGCTGGTTGAACATGAAAAAGCCCAAGGTGACGAACCCCATGTGCGCGATCGATGAATACGCGACCAGCTTCTTCATGTCGGTCTGCACCAGCGCCACCAGGCCGATGTAGATGACCGCGATCAGCGACAGCGTGATCACGAAGCCCGCCAGTGCATGGCTGGCGTCGGGCGCGATCGGCAGCGAGAACCGCAGGAACCCATACGCGCCCAGCTTGAGCATGATGGCGGCCAGCACCACCGAGCCGCCGGTGGGTGCTTCGACGTGGGCATCTGGCAGCCAGGTATGCACCGGCCACATCGGCACCTTGACCGCGAAGGCGGTCATGAACGCCAGGAAGATCAGCACCTGCTCGTTCATGCTGAGCGGCAGTTTGTGCCAGTCGAGAATCGAAAACGAGCCCGCCTTGTTGTAGAGGAAGATCAGCGCGACCAGCGTGAGCAGCGAGCCCATCAGGGTGTACAGGAAGAACTTGAAGGCCGCGTAGACGCGATTGGGGCCGCCCCAGATGCCGATGATGATGTACATCGGGATCAGCGTGGCTTCGAAGAACACATAGAACAGCAGGCCGTCGAGCGCGGCGAACACGCCCACCATCAGGCCCGACAGAATCAGGAACGAGGCCATGTACTGGGCGACACGGTCTTCGATGACTTCCCAGCCCGCGATCACCACGATGACGGTGATGAAGGCGGTGAGCGGCACGAACCACATCGACAGCCCGTCCACCCCGAGATGGTAGCTGGCGCCGAAGCGTTCGATCCACGGCATCTTCTCAATGAACTGCATCGAGGCCGAGGCGTTGTCGAAGCCCGCGACGATGGCCAGCGTGGGCAGCAGCCCGAGCAGCGCGCCGATCAGCGAGACAGCGCGCACCACCGGGCGATTGCGATCGTTGCCAACAGCCAGCAGGAACCCGCCGATCAGGATCGGGATCCAGATCGCGGCACTGAGGAAAGGAAATCCGGAACTCATGGCTAGAGGCGCCCTTATGAAGCGTTCAGCGCTTGATCAGCGGCACGAACCACCACAACAAGACCGCCACGCCGACAATCATCGCGATCGCATAGTGATAGATGAAGCCGGACTGCATGAGGCGCGCCAGCGAAGCAATCCAGCCGGTGAGCTTGGCCGAGCCGTTCACCAGCAGCCCGTCGATGAGCATCTGATCGCCCACCTTCCACAGGCCGCTGCCCAGCAGGCGCGAACCCCTGGCGAACACTACCTCGTTGATCCGGTCCAGGTAGTACTTGTTCTCGAGCAGCCGATTGATGCCGCCGGTGGCGTTCTTGATGGCCGTGGGCAGCGCCGGGTTGATCACGTAGCAGTAATAGGCGAAGGCGACGCCAGCCACCGCGAGCCAGAATGGCAGCGTGGTGAGCGCGTGCGTGCCCATTGCCGCCCAGCCGTGGAAGTGCTGGGCAAGATCGGCCATGGCAGGGTGTTTGTCTGCCACCGCGATAACCCCTTTGAAGTAGTCGCCGAACAGCATCGGCTCGATCGCGATCAGGCCGATCAGCACCGACGGAATGGCCAGCAGCACCAGCGGCAGCGTCACCACGAGGCGGGATTCGTGCGGTTTGTCGTTGGGGCCCAGGCCGTGATGCGCAGCATGTGCGTCATGTGCGTCATGTGCGTCATGTGCGCCATGTGCGCCATGTGCATCTTGCGCGGCATGACCGTGGCCCGCCTGCATCCACCGCTCTTTGCCGTGGAACACCAGGAAGTACATGCGGAACGAATAGAAGGCGGTCACGAAGACGCCGGCCACCACCGCGAAGTACGCAAACCCGGCACCCGGCACGTTGGCAACCTTCACCGCCTCGATGATCGAGTCTTTGGAGTAGAAGCCCGAGAAGAATGGCGTGCCGATGAGCGCGAGCGAGCCCAGCAGCGAGGTGATCCAGGTGATCGGCATGTACTTGCGCAGCCCGCCCATGTTGCGGATGTCCTGGTCGTGGCGCATGCCAATGATGACCGAGCCTGCCGCCAGGAACAGCAGCGCCTTGAAGAAGGCGTGCGTCATGAGATGGAAGATCGCCACCGAATAGGCCGAGGCCCCCAGAGCCACCGTCATGTAGCCCAGCTGCGACAGCGTGGAGTAGGCGACCACCCGCTTGATGTCATTCTGGATGATGCCCAGAAAGCCCATGAAGAGTGCGGTGATGGCGCCGATAGTGATCATGAAGCCCAGCGCGGTATCGGACAGCTCGAACAGCGGCGACATCCGCGCGACCATGAAGATGCCGGCTGTCACCATGGTGGCGGCGTGGATCAGGGCCGAGATGGGCGTCGGGCCTTCCATGGAATCTGGCAGCCACACATGGAGCGGAAACTGCGCCGACTTGCCCATGGCGCCGATGAACAGGCAGATACAGGTCACGCTCATCAGCGACCAGTCCATGCCGGGGAAGAGCTGGATGGTTTTATCGGCCAGACCGGGTGCCGCCTTGAAGGCGGTGGCGTAGTCCATCGTGCCGAAGTAAGCCAGCACCAGACCGATGCCCAGCGCAAAACCGAAGTCGCCCACGCGATTGACCAGGAAGGCCTTCATGTTTGCGTAGATGGCCGTGGGACGCGTGTACCAGAAGCCGATGAGCAGGTATGAGACCAGGCCGACCGCTTCCCAGCCAAAGAACAGCTGCAGGAAGTTGTTGGACATCACCAGCATCATCATCGAGAAGGTGAACAGCGAAATGTACGAGAAGAAGCGCTGGTAGCCGTCGTCGTCTTCCATGTAGCCGATGGTGTAGATGTGCACCATCAATGAGACGAAGGTGACCACGCACATCATGGTGGCGGTGAGCGTATCGATCAGGAACCCGACCTCGAGTTTGAGATCGCCGATCACCGACCAGGCATACAAGGTGCCGTTGAAGGTGTTGCCGGCCTGCACGTCACGGAAAACCCAGAACGACGCGAGCATCGACACCGCGACGCCCAGGATGGTGACCCGATGGGCACCGGCACGGCCGATGCGCCGGCCAAAGAATCCGGCCACGACAGCACCGAACAACGGCGCGAACGCCGCAAGCAAATAGGCCGTCTTCATGCGCCCTTCCCTATCCCTTGAGCTCGTCGAGGTCTTCGACGTTGATTGTCTCGAGGTTTCGGAACAGCACCACGAGGATCGCCAGACCGATCGCAGACTCTGCGGCAGCCACGGTGAGGATGAAGAAAACGAAGATCTGGCCGGCCG
The DNA here is from genome assembly GCA_043757735.1 of Burkholderiaceae bacterium. Taxonomy (GTDB): domain Bacteria; phylum Pseudomonadota; class Gammaproteobacteria; order Burkholderiales; family Burkholderiaceae_E; genus Quisquiliibacterium. Next base: position 8,762 of record JAYVOV010000604.1, on the reverse strand, counting down.
CATCACCGAGGAAATGCGAGAACGCCACGAAATTCAGGTTGACCGCCAGCAGCATCAGTTCGATCGCCATCAGGATGATGATGACGTTGCGCCGGTTCAGAAAAATACCGATGACGCTGATCGCGAAAAGAATTGCGCCCAGCACCAGGTAGTGGGCAAGCGTGAGACTCATCGCGAGGAGTCCTTTGGCTGGGCCGGCATCTTCACGATGCGCAGGCGATCGCTGGCGCGCACCCGCACTGCCGCCGACGGGTCGTTGTACTTGGAGTCCTTGCGAGCGCGCAGGGTCAGCGCGATGGCTGCAATGATGGCCACCAGCAGTATCACCGCTGCAATTTCGAAGGGATAGACGTACTCGGTATAGAGCAAGGCGCCCAGCGCCTTGGTATTGCTGTAGCCCGCCGGCGTGGGTGGGGCATCGATATCACGCACCCCCGAGAACACATGCATCAGCACCGCGGCCAGTTCCAGCACCACCACCACTCCCACAAACAAGGCCACCGGCAGATTGCGCCAGAACCCCTGCCGCATCTGATCGAGGTTGATGTCGAGCATCATCACCACGAACAGAAACAGCACCATCACGGCGCCAACATAGACAAGCACCAGCGTGATGGCCAGGAACTCCGCCTTGAGCAGCATCCAGATGGCGGCCGCCGTGCAGAAGGTGAGCACCAGGAAAAGTGCCGCGTGCACCGGATTGCGGGCGGTGACCACGCGCAGCGCGGCCAGCACCGTGATCACGGCGAAAATGTAAAACAGGAGGGTCTTGGGTTCCATGGTCGATACGGGTATGGAGTGCGCGCCTGGGGTTCAGCGGAACCGGGCGTCGACCTCCCGGGCCTTGGCGATCTCGCCTTCATAGCGGTCACCCACAGCCAGCAGCATCTCTTTGGTGAAATAGAGATCGCCGCGCTTTTCGCCGTGGTACTCGTGAATGTGGGTTTCGACGATGGCATCGACCGGGCACGACTCCTCGCAAAAGCCGCAGAAGATGCACTTGGTGAGATCGATGTCGTAGCGGTTGGTGCGGCGGCTGCCGTCTTCACGCACTTCGGATTCGATGGTGATGGCCAGCGCCGGGCACACCGCTTCGCACAGTTTGCAGGCAATGCAGCGCTCTTCGCCATTGGGGTAACGGCGCAGCGCATGCAGTCCGCGAAAGCGCGGCGACATCGGCGTTTTTTCTTCCGGGTACTGAAGAGTGATCTTGCGCGCGAAGAAATACTTCCCCGTCAGGCGCATGCCCTTGAGCAACTCGGTGAGCATGAAGCTCGAGATGAAGTCCTTGACTGCTTGCATGGTGGACCCGTTCAATTGGCCTTGAGCCGCTACTTCCAGATGTTCCAGGGCGTCTGCATCCAGATCGCCACCACCACCAGCCAGACCAGCGTGACCGGAATGAAAATCTTCCAGCCCAGACGCATGATCTGGTCGTAGCGATAGCGCGGGAACGATGCCCGGAACCAGATGAACATCGAGACCATGATGAAGGTCTTGATGCCCAGCCAGATCCAGCCGGGAATCCAGTTGAAGACGATCGAATCGATGGGCGGATACCAGCCGCCCAGGAACATGATCGAGGCCAGCGCAGCGATCAGAATCATGTTGGCGTACTCGGCCATGAAGAAGATGGCGAAGCCCATCCCCGAGTACTCGACCATGTGGCCCGCAACGATTTCTGATTCGCCCTCGACCACGTCGAAGGGGTGGCGGTTGGTTTCGGCCACGCCCGAGACGAAATACACGACAAAGACAGGCAGCAGGGGCAGCCAGTTCCAGGACAGAAAATTAAGCCCCATGCCGGCGAAGCTGCCCTGCCCCTGGCGCACGACGATATCGGTCATGTTCAGACTGCCCGAGACCATCAGCACCACCACCAGCGAAAAACCGATGGCAAGTTCATAAGACACCATCTGCGCCGACGCGCGCATAGCGCCCAGGAACGCATACTTTGAGTTCGACGCCCAACCCGCGATGATCACGCCGTAGACCTCCAGCGACGTGATGGCCATCAGGAACAAAAGCCCGGCGTTGATGTTGGCCAGCGCCATCTCGGGCCCGAAGGGAATGACCGCCCAGGCTGCGAGCGCCGGCATGATAGTCATGACGGGCGCAAGCACATACAGCAGGCGATTGGCCTGGCTGGGGATGATGATCTCTTTGAGGATGAGTTTCAGCGCATCGGCAATGGGTTGCAGCAGGCCGAAGGGCCCGACCCGATTGGGCCCGAGCCGGATGTGCATGAAGCCGATCATCTTGCGTTCCCACAGCGTGAGGTAGGCAACGCAGCCCAGCAGTGGCAGCACCACCAGGATGATCTTCACGAGATTCCAGACCACCGGCCAGGCGGCACCCAGAAGTGCCTGCCCGGAATGGGTGATTTGCAGCAGCAGCCCGTCCATGTTGTGTCAGCTCCCGGCTCTCAGGCTTTGCAGACCGAAACCGCGCCGAACATCGATGCCAGGCCGGCGGTGCTGGCGTGCCCTGCGGCCAGCCAGAGAACACCCGGCGCCACGCTGGCATCGGCCGCCACGCTGACCTTGGCCATGCCGTCACCCTGCTCGACACGCACCGGCTCGCCGCTGGTGAGCCCGAGGGCTGCAAGCGTGTCGGGATGCAGGCGGGCCTGCGGCGCCTGCGCTTCACGGGTGAGTTGCAAGCTGCTGGCGCGGCGCACGATCGGATCGACCCCGTACGGCATCACATGAGCGACACGCTCGAGTTGACCGGCCGGTTGCGCAGCCGGGGCGACCACACCCAGCGTGGCGGGATCGACTGGCGCCGCGTTGGACAAGCGCGCGGATATATCCTGATTCAGAACCTGATCGCGAATCTGTTCGGCGGTATCGGCATCGAAGCCCGAAAGCCCGAGCAGGTTGCCCAGCACGCGCAGCACCTTCCAGGCCGGGCGGGTTTCACCCAGCGGCCGGACCACGCCGTTGAACGACTGCGCACGGCCTTCGCAGTTGACGAAGGTGCCAGCGGTTTCGCTGAAGGGCGCGATCGGCATAAGGCAATCGGCTGCTTCGCGCAGCGACGGTGAATCGAAACAGGTGAGTGCGATGACTGTCCGCGCTTTGGCCAGCGCGGCGCTGGCCACCTGCGGCATGCCATGATCGAACGCGGGCTCGTGACCCAGCAGCACATACGCGGACAACGGCTCCTGCACCATCTGGCGGGCGTTCTTGCCGCCCGTGCCAGGGGTTGCGCCAGCCAGCCAGCCGCCCACGCTGTTCGGGCCTTCGCCGATCACACCCACCCGCGCGCCGACTGCGTCGCCGATGGCCTGAGCAAGACGCGCGATGGCGCCGTAGTGGTCGCACTGAACTGCCGCATTGCCCAGCCAGATGGCTTTGGTGTTGCCGGACGACAGCGCGGCTGCGATGGCCTGGGCCTGGGCATCGGGCTCGATACCCGACAAAGTTGACGGCACTGCCTCACCCTTGACGCGCAAGACGCCGACCAGCACCGACGCGAGCGTCTGCGCCCAGGCGCTGGGCGCCGCAATGGCGCTGGCTGCCAGGGGCATCAGGAGGTCTTCGCGAACTGAGTGAATCATCGACACGCGGGCGCCGCCCTTGACCGCCGCACGCACCCGCGCCGCCAGCAGCGGGTGGTCCTTGCGCAGGAAAGAGCCGACGATAAGCAGCGACTGCAGGGAATCGATCTCGGCGACCGGCATGCCCAGCCACGGCGCGCCGGCAGTGTTCGCATCGAGCGCGAAGTCGCGCTGACGCAGACGGAAGTCGATGTTCTCGGAGCCCAGGCCGCGCATCAGGCGGGCCAGCAGCGTCAGTTCTTCGAGCGTGGCGCTGGCCGAAGCGAGCGCGCCGATGGCGGCCGCGCCCGATTGTTTACGCACGTCGGCCAATGCATGTGCGACGTACTCGAGCGCGGTCGGCCAGTCGACCGTGTGCCAGTGCCCGTCGTGCTTGAGCATCGGCTGCGTGAGCCGATCGGGCGAGTTCAGACCTTCATACGAAAAACGGTCGCGATCGGAGATCCAGCAGTCGTTGACGGCTTCATTCTCGAAGGGCACCACCCGCAGAACCTTGTTCGCCTTGATCTGCAGGATGATGTTGGACCCCAGCGCATCATGCGCCGCGACCGAACGCCGGCGAACCAGCTCCCAGGTGCGCGCACTGTAGCGAAACGGTTTGCTGGTGAGCGCACCGACCGGACAGATGTCGATCATGTTCCCGGAGAGTTCTGAATCAATCGAGCGCCCCACGAAACTCATGATCTCGGCATGCTCGCCACGCCCGGCCATCCCGAGTTCCATCACGCCAGCGATTTCCTGACCGAATCGAACGCAGCGCGTGCAATGAATGCAGCGGCTCATTTCTTCGGCTGACACCAGCGGACCCAGCGGCTTGTGGAAGACCACGCGCTTGGGCTCGTCGTAGTTGGAAGCCGATCCGCCATAACCGACCGCGAGATCCTGCAACTGGCACTCGCCGCCCTGATCGCAGATCGGGCAATCGAGCGGGTGGTTGATCAGCAGGAACTCCATCACCCCTTTTTGCGCCTTGACCGCGCGCTCTGAGGCGGTCCAGACCTTCATGCCGCTGCTGACGGGCGTAGCGCAGGCCGGCAGCGGCTTGGGCGCTTTTTCGACGTCCACCAGGCACATCCGGCAGTTGGCCGCGATGGACAGTTTTTTGTGATAGCAGAAGTGCGGCACATACACGCCGAGCTTGCCGGCGGCATGCATCACCATGCTGCCTTCGGCCACTTCGACCTTCTTGCCGTCGATTTCGAGTTCAACCATTGCGTTCAAGCGCCCGATCGATGTCCGTGGTGTCCACTCGTGTCACACGTAAGCCGGGACCATGCAGGTCTTGTGCTCGACGTGATAGGCGAATTCATCCCAGTAATGCTTCAGGAAGGCGCGCACCGGCATGGCCGCCGCGTCACCGAGTGCGCAGATGGTGCGCCCCTGAATGTTGTCGGCCACGCGATTCAGCCGATCGAGATCTTCCATGCGGCCTTCACCGTGCTCCAGGCGATTGACCATGCGATACAGCCAGCCGGTGCCTTCACGGCAGGGTGTGCACTGGCCACAGCTTTCTTCGTAATAGAAGTACGACAGACGCAGCAGCGACTTCACCGCGCAACGGCTGTCGTCCATCACGATCACCGCGCCCGAACCGAGCATGCTGCCCGCCTTGGCGATGGAGTCGTAGTCCATGTCAGTGGTCATCATGATGTCGGCCGGCAGCACCGGCATCGACGAGCCGCCCGGGATCACCATCTTGAGCTTGCGCCCCTCGCGCACACCCCCGGCGAGCGCCAGCAGCTTGGCAAACGGCGTGCCCAGCGGGACCTCGAAATTGCCCGGACGCTGAACGTCTCCAGACACCGAGAACAACTTGGTGCCACCGTTGTTCGGCCTGCCCGCAGCCAGGTACTGGGCGCCGCCGTTGCGGATGATCCAGGGCACTGCCGCGAAAGTTTCAGTGTTGTTGATAGTGGTCGGCTTGCCGTACAGACCGAAGCTGGCGGGGAACGGCGGCTTGAATCGCGGCTGACCTTTTTTGCCCTCGAGCGATTCGAGCAGCGCGGTCTCTTCGCCGCAGATGTAGGCGCCATACCCGTGAAAGCCATGCAGCTGGAAGCTGAAGTCCGAACCCAGAATGCTGCTGCCCAGGTAACCGGCCGCACGCGCCTGCTCGAGCGCGTCTTCGAAGCGCTGATAGGTCTCGAAGATTTCACCGTGGATGTAGTTGTAGCCGACCGTGATGCCCATCGCGTACGCCGCGATGATCATGCCCTCGATGACGATGTGCGGGTTGTAGCGGAGGATGTCGCGGTCTTTGAACGTGCCCGGTTCACCCTCGTCGGAATTGCAGACGAGGTACTTCTGACCAGGAAACTGCCGCGGCATGAAGCTCCACTTCAGCCCGGTGGGGAAACCCGCGCCACCACGGCCGCGCAGCGCCGACAACTTCAGTTCGGCGATCACGGCTTCAGGGGTGATCTTTTCGTCGATGATCCGGCGCAAGGCCTTGTAGCCGTCGCGCGATTCATAGTCGCGCAGATGCCAGCCATCGGGCGAGGTTAGACCGGCCATGATCTGCGGATTGATATGCCGGCCGTGGAAACAGGTTTCCACCGACCGGACGTCGGCCAGCGCACTGCGAAAGTCTTGGGCTCCCATACTTATTGCCTCAGGCCTTGCCCTTGAGTTCTGTGAGGAGTGCGTCGATTTTGTCGGCGCTCATGAAACTGCACATGCGCTGGTTGTTCACCAGCATGACCGGCGCGTCGCCGCATGCGCCCTGGCATTCGCCCTCTTTGAGGGTGAACAGACCATCCGCAGTGGTCTCGTTGTAGTCGATGCCGAGTTTTTCCTTGAGGTACTCGCCGGCCTTGGCCCCATCGCGCAAGACGCAGGGCAGGCAGGTGCAGACCGCCAGCTTGAAGCGGCCCACCGGCTGGGTGTCGTACATGTTGTAGAAGGTGGCGACCTCGTAGACGGCGATGCCGGGCATGCCGAGCACCCGCGCGACGTCTTCGATGACTGCTTGAGAAGTCCAGCCCACTTCTTTTTGGGCAATGGCCAGCACCGCCATCACGGCGGACTGCTTCTGCTCGGCCGGGAACTTGGCGATCTCGCGATCGATGCAGGCATAAGCATCGTCCGACAGCAGCCGGGGGGGGTGGGGAACGGCATTCATCATGAATTCCAGCGCATGGTCCAGGCCTTAACGGTCGATCTCACCGAACACGATGTCTTGTGTTCCGATGATCGTGACCACGTCGGCGATCATGTGGCCACGCGACATTTCGTCGAGCCCCTGCAGGTGGGCATACCCCGGCGCCCGTATTTTGAGCCGATACGGCTTGTTCGCGCCATCGGAGATCAGGTAGATGCCGAACTCGCCCTTGGGGTTCTCGATGCTGGCGTAGCACTCGCCAGCGGGCACGTGAAAGCCCTCGGTGAAAAGTTTGAAATGGTGAATCAGGTCTTCCATGTTGGTCTTCATGCCAACCCGCGATGGCGGTGCCACTTTGTGGTTGTCCGACATGACCGGCCCCGGATTGTTGCGCAGCCATTCGATGCACTGGCGAACGATGCGGTTGCTCTGGCGCATTTCTTCGACACGCACCAGATAGCGGTCATAACAGTCGCCGTTGCTACCGATCGGGATGTCGAAATCCATGAGGTCGTAGACCTCATACGGCTGGGACTTGCGCAGGTCCCAGGCAATGCCGGAACCGCGCACCATGGGGCCGGTGAAGCCCAGCGCCTTGGCCCGCTCAGGCGTGACCACACCGATGCCGACCAGACGCTGTTTCCAGATGCGGTTATCGGTGAGCAGCGTTTCATACTCGTCGACACAGCCGGGAAAGCGCACCGTGAAGGCTTCGATAAAATCGAGCAGCGAGCCTTCACGATCGCGGTTGTAGTCGCGCAGCGACGCTTCATTGCGCAGCTTGGTTTCACGCAGACGGGGCATCTGATCGGGCAGATCGCGATACACACCACCCGGGCGATAGTAGGCCGCGTGCATGCGCGCACCTGACACCGCCTCATAACAGTCCATCAGATCTTCACGCTCGCGGAACGCGTACAGAAACACCGCCATCGCACCCACATCGAGACCGTGCGCGCCGATCCACATCAGGTGATTCAGGATGCGGGTGATTTCATCGAACATGACGCGGATGTACTGGGCGCGCAGTGGCACCTCGACCCCGAGCAGCTTCTCGATGGCCATGACATAGGCGTGCTCGTTGCACATCATGGACACGTAATCGAGGCGGTCCATGTAAGGCACGCTCTGCAGATACGTGCGCGATTCGGCCAGCTTTTCGGTGCCTCGGTGCAGCAGGCCGATGTGCGGATCGGCGCGCTGGACGACTTCGCCGTCGAGTTCGAGCACGAGGCGCAGCACGCCGTGGGCCGCCGGATGCTGCGGACCGAAATTCAGTGTGTAGTTCTTGATCTCTGCCATGGTGTCAAGTGACTGCGGGCTCAGCGCCCGGTGCCATATCCTGCCTCGCGGATCACGCGCGGCACGTTCTCGCGCGGCTCGATGGAAACCGGCTGATAGACGATGCGTTTTTGCTCGGGGTCGTAGCGCATCTCGACATAACCTGACACCGGGAAGTCTTTGCGAAACGGGTGGCCGATGAAGCCGTAGTCGGTAAGGATGCGGCGCAGGTCGGTATGGCCTTCGTAGACAATGCCGAGGAGATCGAAGGACTCACGCTCGAACCAGTTGGCGGCCGGCCAGACATCCGTGACCGAGGGCGCCACCGGATAGTCGGCATCGGCACAGAAGGTGCGCAGGCGCAGGCGCTGATTGCACTCGACCGACAGAAGGTGAATGACCGAGGCGAACCGCGGGCCTTCGCGAACGCCGTCGGCGTAGTCGAGATAGTCGACGCCGCAGACATCGAGCAGGGTATCAAAACGCAGACCGGGCGCGTCACGCAGGCGTTCGCCGGTTGCAACCAGATCGGCGGCAGCAACCTCGATGGTGATTTCACCGAGCCGATCGACGAGCGATGCGGCACGAGCGCCCAGCGTGTCTTCCAGGGTCTTGCGAAGGGTTTCGAGTCGGGTCATCGGGGTCTCAGCGGGCGATGGTGCTCGTGCGCTTGATCTTGTTCTGCAACTGAATGATTCCGTAGATCAGCGCTTCCGCCGTGGGCGGACAGCCAGGCACATAGACATCGACCGGCACGATGCGGTCGCAACCGCGAACCACCGAATACGAATAGTGGTAGTAGCCGCCGCCGTTGGCACA
>JAYVOV010000603.1:0-13510 GCA_043757735.1 Burkholderiaceae bacterium | reverse complement strand
GTCTTGTCCAGCAACGCGATCGCAACCGCAGGCGCGAGTTCTGTGGCGATGGCCGTGTTGGTCGCTGAATTCTTGGCTCTTTGGCCAGCAGCCGACTTCGAGCGAACGGTCTTGCCCTTGGGTGCCGTCTTCTTGGGCCGCTTCGACGGAGACGGCGCAGCACGAGCAGAGGTCGTCATGGTTCAGATTTCCAGAGGGAAGGAGAAAATTTTGACAGGCGCTGGACCGGACCGCGCTTCAGCAGTCACTCGAGATTCATCAGCACGATCGCTTCCATCAAGTTTATGTGGTCGCGGATAGGTAGCATACTCTGCGCCCGCTGACGATGTGGGCGCACGGACTGCGGTGCCTGCGATTTTCGCCGTTTAGCCATCGTCAGGGCTGAGTTTAGACGTTCGGGCACCGGTGCGGTGGTCGAAGCGCCGCGGATTTTTTCAGCGACCCCTAGTGGGAAGTCGGTTCGGCGCAGTGAACGATAGCATCGGGTCGCTTACAAAGCTTTGCATAGCGACCAGAAGCGGTCACTCGACCGCAGGGCCTCAAGCGGTTGCTGGCACTGGCAAAGGTGGCCATTGCGCAGAAAAGGCCGGGTCGGATGGACTCTGCCAGGCGCAGCAGGTTTTCCCAGCCGCGCTCGATGGCCGGCAAGGGCACGCGCCGGGCCGTGGCGACGTGACTTGACCCAAGGGGCGCCCAGAAACCCGGGGGCGATTCGCTTATCGGCTTAAATACCCTTACCGTTTTCCATGCAACCGTCTGCAGAAACGCCGCGAGTTCCGGTGCCAGTCCAGCCCAGAGCCGCTAATGGTGACCGAGACACTGCGGGGCCGCACGCCGGGACTGCCCGCCCGGGCCAGCTGCCACCTCGACGCTGTCCGCGGCGGGCGGGGCGACCGAGCAGGCTGACATCAGGCTCAGCGAGATGGCCGAACACACAGGGGCCAGCCATCGGAAGGGTGCGGTCTTGAACGTCAGTTCTCTCTTCTGGGTTGTGTCGTCAACGGGCGCGCCGCACCAGCGGTGTCAGCAGCAGCGGCGCGAAGTACATCGGTATCTGGGCAATGCCCACATACAGCGAAAAAGTTTCGCCGGCCGTGCCGGCAGTGATGGCGAGCATCAGGCCCATGTTGCGATTGCCGCTGAGCAGTGCTGCGCTGAAGGCGGCTGTTTTGCCGGCACGTCTGAATACCCAATAGCCGGCGGCATGCAGGACGAGAGCAGCCAGAAAAGCCATGGCCAGCAGCGTGCCGATGGTCTGCGGATCGCGCAGCAGGCGCGCGGTCACACCATCCATCACCGCGATCGCGAACACCACCAGGAGCAGCACGTTGATGCCGCCGAGCAGGTCGTCGTGGCGAGCCAGGCGGGCAGCGCCGACGGACTGACGCAACACGGCGGCCAGCGCGAAGGGGGCTGCTACCAGCATGCTCACCCGCGCGAAGAATGCGGCCAGATCCACCTGCACCCCGGCCTGCGGCAGCAGCAGCGCCACTACCGCGGTGAGGCTCAGTGGCAGCAGCAGCGTGCCGACAACCGCCCCCATCATCGCCAGCGCACCATTGAGCCCGAGGATCATCGCAAACACCGCTGCCGAGCCGATCGGCGAGGCCGCGGCCTGAAGGACCAGAGACAGCGTCAGATCGGGCGGCAGACCAGTCCAGGTGGCGACCAGCCAGAACAGCAGCGGCGAGGCGATCAGCTGAAAGCCGGTGATCGCCGCCAGCAGCCAGGGCCGGCGCATCGCGTTGCGCAACTGGCGCCAGTCCAGTCGCAGCAGCGCGGCGGCGAGCGTACCGATCACCGCCGGGGTGAGCCCCGGTCGCAGCAATGACGCCAGGTCCGGCAGTGCGATGCCTACAAACACGCCAGCGGGCAGCGCCCAGCGGGCCTGCCTGCCGAGAGCGCCCAGCAGGGTCAGCAAAGGGCCGTTGCTCCTCAGACGAACCTTGCCTTGACCGTCTTGCCCTTCAGCTTGCCCTCATTTAGCTTGCGCAGTGCATCGCGCCCGATTGCGCGATCGACCGCCACGTAGGTGGACTGGTCGGTGACCAGGATCTTGCCCACCTGCGCAGCCGTGAAGCCGGCTTCGCCGGTGAGCGCGCCCAGCACGTCGCCCGGGCGGATCTTGTCCTTGCGGCCGCCGAGGATCTGCAGGGTCACCATCGGCGCGAGCAGCGGGCCGCTGCCGGTGGGCTGCAGTTCCGAGACGGGATGCCACTGCGCCGGCGCGGCTTGCGCCTTCTCGAGCGCGGCAACACGCCCCATCTCGTTGCCGCTCACCAGGTTCAGCGCCCAGCCCGCTTCATCCATCCGACCGGTTCGGCCGATCCTGTGAATGTGCACTTCGGGGTCGGGTGTCACATCGACATTGATCACCGCTTCGAGCTGTGCAATGTCGAGGCCTCGCGCCGCCACATCGGTGGCCACCAGCACCGAGCAGCTGCGGTTGGCAAACTGCACCAGCACCTGATCGCGATCGCGCTGTTCGAGATCGCCGTGCAGCTCCAGCGCCTGAATGCCCTGCTCGTGCAGCACGTCGGCCAGCGCATGGCACTGCTGCTTGGTATTGCAGAAGGCGATCGTGGAGACTGGCCGGAAATGATTGAGCAGTCGGCCCACGGTGTTCAGACGCTCGCCTTCGGCCACTTCGTAGAAGCGCTGGCGGATGCTGGTGGCAGCGCGCTGTTCGGGCAGCTTCACCTCTTTGGGCGAGCGCAGGAAGCGCTTGCTCAGTCCGACGATGCCTTCCGGAAAAGTGGCCGAGAACAGCAGCGTCTGGCGCTCTTTCGGGCAATGCTTGACGATGGCAGCGATGTCGTCGAAGAAGCCCATGTCGAGCATTCGATCGGCTTCATCGAGCACCAGCGTGGTCAGCGCTGCCAGCGCCAGCGTAGCGCGCTGCAGGTGGTCGCTGATGCGGCCCGGTGTGCCGACAATGACATGTGCGCCATGTTCGAGGCTGGCCACCTGGCCGCGGATCGGCGTGCCGCCGCACAGCGTGAGCACCTTGATATTTTCTTCGGCTCGAGCCAGCCGGCGGATCTCCACTGCAACCTGGTCGGCCAGTTCGCGCGTCGGGCACAGGACCATGGCCTGAACCGCGTATCGGCTCATGTCCAGGCGGGCCAGCAGGGCCAGTCCGAAGGCAGCGGTCTTGCCACTGCCGGTCATCGCCTGGGCGATGAGGTCGTGGCCGGCGAGTGCCAGCGGCAGGCTGGCAGCCTGGATCGCGGTCATCGTCTGGTAGCCGAGTTGGCCAAGATTGGCCAGCATGGCGGCCGACAGCGGCAGCCGGGCGAAATCGCCGGCGCCGAGTTCGACGGCTGCGACGGGTTGAGCGGCCGCGCCCGGTTCGGGCACGATTTCTTGAGTGGTGGTGTCGCTCATGCGCTTGCTGCCTGGGTTTCGGCCGCGGTCAGCTCCGCGAGCAGGCGCCGGTACTGCAGCAGCGCCGAGTCCATCGCCAGGGGCAGCATGGTGGCTGCCGGATTCATCGCGATGCTGCGCGACTGTGCTCTGATCATGTCGCGGTCCTCGTGGAATGCGCCCAGCAGGCTGTCGAAAATCAGATCGGTGACCACGGTGTTCTCCTCGACACCGAAGTGCGATTGTTGAAAAAAATAATGGGTGGTGTGCTCGGTCTCGGGCGTGAGCGTCTGACAGCTGTGCAGCTGGACCGCGTTGCTCAGGTCGTGCGGCGGGTCATTTACCGGGCGCCCGCCCGAACGCATCAGTAGCGTGCCTGGCACCAGGAAATCGTAGTCGAACCAGCGATCGACCAGGGTGTTGAACGGACGGAAGCGCTGATAGTAGGGCGGTGCCGGCACCTTGGGCACCCGGCGCGATACCCGGATGCCGCGCGGCAGCCGCTCCACCTGCGCGAGGGCCTGCGCGATCATCGCGCTGCCGCCGAGCGTCTTTTCGTGCACGTAGCTCAGGTGCGAGAAATCAAGCAGATTATCGCAGATCAGCACATAGCTGGTGTCATAGTGCATGTACCCCGGTTTGTAGTGCCAGTGCGGGTGGTCGCAGGAGAAGTTGTCGGGCAGCAGCGCGGGGTCGGCGGCTTTCTCCTCGCCCATCCAGACAAACAGCCACTTGTTCTTCAAGACCAGTGGATAGCGCCGCACGCGCGCCTGCTCCGGGATGCGCTCGAGCCCGGGTATCTCGACGCAGCGCCCGCTCGCGTCGAATTTCAAGCCGTGATAGCCGCAGCGCACGCAATCGCCTTCCTTGCGGCCGGCCGACAGCGGCGCGAGCCGATGACAGCATCGGTCCTCGAGCGCGGTGAAGCCGCCGTCGGTGGTGCGAAACACCAGGATGGGCTCGTTGAGGACAGTGCGGCTGAAGAGGCCATCCGCGGGAATCTCGTGATCCCAGGCGATCATGTACCAGCAGTTGCGCACGAACATGGCAGGCATCCTCCGGACGGGCGCCGACCGCAGGGTCGGCAGTTAGGGGCGTGAGTCGAGATCGGCACTATAGCGGTGAGTTCCGCGAAACTTCAGAAACCCGGTGTTCAGGCGTTTCCTCTACCATGGACGCATTCGGCCGCGCTAGAAGCCGAAATCCCGAGCCCTGAGGAGGAGTGAATGCGTATCTGCTTGTCGATGGTCCTGACCCTGGTCCTGGCGGCCCTGCTGCCGGCGGCGCTCGCGCAGACCTATCCGAGCAAACCGGTGCGCATTGTCATTCCATTCGTGCCGGCCGGCCCGACCGACATGATCGGGCGGCTCGCTGCGCAGAAACTCACGGAAATTCTCGGCCAGCCGGTGATCATCGAGAACCGCGGTGGTGCCGGCGGCAACCTGGGCGCCGCCATCGTGGCGAAATCGGCGCCCGACGGTTACACCCTGCTGCTCACCAGTTCGGCTTTCGCCGTCAACGTGACGCTCTCGCCCAAGGGCGGCTACGATGCCGAGCGCGATTTCACGCCAGTGGCCGTGGTGGCACGTCAGGGCAATCTGATTTTTGTACACCCGAGCCTGTCGGCCAAGACCTTGCCCGAGGTGCTCGCGCTGGCCAAGGCGAACAAGCTGTCTTATGCAAGCCCGGGCAGTGGCACCACGCCCCATCTTGCGGCTGAAAATCTCTTCAATCTGATTGCCAGACTCGATGCGACCGCCATTCACTATCGGGGGGCCGCCCCGGCGATCATGGCGGTGGTGGGCGGCGAACTGATGGTGGGCGCGGGCGCAGTATCCACGCCGCTGCCGTTCATCAAGTCCGGCAGATTGCGCCCCATTGCGGTTTCCAGCGCCGCGCGCGTCAGTGCGCTGCCGGGTGTCCCGACCTTCGCCGAGTCCGGGTTTCCTGGCATTGCCGACGACACCTGGATTGGCCTCTTTGCGCCCAGCGGCACGCCACCGGCAATCGTGCTTCGGGTCAACGAGGCGATCAATCAGATGCTGCAGTCGGCCGATGTGCGCGAACGCCTGGACTCGATCGCCTTCGACCCCGTCGGCGGCACGCCGCAGCAGACCGCCGACTACGTGAAGGCCGAGATCCTCAAGTGGGGCAAGGTGGTGCGCGAGGGCAACATCAAGCCCGACTAGGGTTCAACGCCGACAGCCGTCCAGGGCTTGAACCGGGTTTTGCCGCACGGTTCAGATGAATCGGGTTGCCGGCTTCATGCCGAGATAGTGCTGGCCCACGGTCTGCAGGTGCATCGGGTTCGCCTGAATCTGCTGCGACACCGCGTGCATGTCGCGCAGGCGGCGCTCGAACGGATGGCTGGCGAAGATGGCGGTGGCGCCCGCGTCGGCATAAGCATCTTCGACGACCCGCGCGGCTTCGCGAATGGCGTAGGTCGAAGCCAGGCGCATTGTCATCCGATGCTCGAAACCGTGCCTGCCGTTCGCCACGCAGGCGTCCCAGGTGTCGCGCAGAGTCTGCGCGATCCAAGCCCGCATTGAGGCCAGTCGGGCCTGTGAAACCGCCACGCGCTCCTGTATGACCGCGTTGTCGCGCAGCATGGTGCCGGCCCCCGCGGGTGTCTTGTGGTTGGCCAGCACGATGAAGTCGTCGAGCATTGCGCGTGCGAGCCCGAGGGCCACCGCCGAGAAGCCGGTCTGATAGACCAGCGTTGGCGAGAATCGATAGAGCGGCCCCTGCTCGCGGCGTTCGGGTTCGTCCTCGATCGTCGCGTCTTCGGGCTGCTGCAGGTCGCGCCCGACGGCGCGCGCCACCACGGCGTGCCGGGTTGGCACGAACAGATTGCTGACCGCATAGGTGTCGCTGCCGGTGCCACGCAGTCCGATCACATCCCACTGGCCCTCGACAATCGTCACCGCCGCGCGCGGGATCAGTGCGGTCCGTTCCAGGATGGCGCCGTTCGCACGCTTGTGCGGCACGCCGTCGGCATCGCAGACCTGGCAGTGTGCACCGAGCCAGGTGGCATGCCGGCTGCCGCTGCCAAAGCCCCAGGTGCCGGTGACCCGCCAGCCGCCCTCGAGCGCAACGGCGCGGCACGGCCCGGCGGGGAATCCCCAGGCCACCACCGCCCGCGGTTCGGAAAACACTTCGCGAGCCGCGCCCGGTGCCATGTATGCCGCCGACATCGAGCAGCCATTGCTTTGCGAGACCGACCATGCGGCGCTGGCATCGCCTTGCGCCAGGGCGAGCATCACCTGGAAGAACGTGGGGATGTCGAGTTCAGCGCCGCCCTGCGAGCGCGGCAACAGCATGCGGAACATCTTTGCCTCGAACAGCGCATCGAGCACCTCGGCCGGCAGGGCCTTGGCCGCATCGATTTGCGGCCCGGCGGCCGCGAGAATCGGCGTCAGCGCGCGCGCCTTTGTTATCCAGTCCTGGTCGGTCATGGTGGATTAGAACCCGAGAAAGTTGCGCAGCGTCTGCGCGAGCGGTTTGTTGATGATGATTCAGTTCGGCGTGACTGATCGTGCGCGCGAGCCTCAGTTCGACTGGGCCTTGTATTTGGCCAGCGCCTGCTTGAATTCACCCATCACCTTGTCGGCGTCATAGCCGGCCTTTTTCATGTCCTCGGTCCACGTTTTGTAGACAGGCTCAGCCGATTTTTTCCAGGCGGCGAGCTCTTCGGGTTTGAGCTTCACGGCGGTGTGCCCGGAGCCTGGCGCCTTGAGCTTCTGACGGCCTTCGTCTTCCCACTTGGCCCATTCGCGGCCCACTTGTCCAGCCACCTGCGTGGTGCAGGCTTCGTCGACAGCCTTCTTCTGCAGAGCGTTGAGCGCGTTGTAGCGGTCCTGGTTGATGATGGTGGCGAAGGTGGCCACGTACATCGGCTCGTCGATGTGGTATTTCACGATCCCGTCGATCTTGAAGTTGATCAGCGAGCCCCAGGGGAAGGTGATCGCGTCGGCGATCCCGCGCTCGAGCGCCTCGCGTGACTCGGGTGCCGACACCTGCACGGTGGTGGCGCCCAGCGAGGTCATCCAGTTGCCCATGGTGGCGTGCGCCGGGCGGATCTTCATGCCCTTGATCTGGTCGGGCGTGCGGATCTCTTTCTTGCTGTGCAGGGTCGCCACGTCATGGGTGAACATGAAGCACATCTTCACCCCCGGCATGTCTTTGGCTGCATAGGGCCGATACCACTCGTCGAGAGCCATCGAACCACCGTCGGCATTGCCGATGATGAAAGGCATCTGGCCGGCGTTGGTGATCAGCATGCGACCGGCCTGGTAGCCGGCGGAGATGTAGGCGGCATCGGCGATGCCTTTGGTCACCATGTCGTAGTGATCGGGCGCCTTGCCCAGCAGCTGCGCGGGGAAGATCGAGAGCTTCAGAGTGCCGTTGGTCTTGAGCTCGATGTTCTTGGCCCAGTCGGTGTAGATTTTCTGGAGCGGATGCGTGGGCGGCATCCAGTGCGAGAATTTCCATTCGATGGTCTGAGCACCGGCGCCCGTGCTCAGGGCGACAGCCAAGGCGCCGGCGAGTGCGGCGCTGTGGTGCGTGGTCATCTCAGTCTCCTCGTTGTGTCTGTCGATTTCGTCGGATCGGTTGGTTCAAATGCTGATAAACCAGATTATTTATGGCGCTTGAAGAATCGCTTCGTCAGAAGAATCTGTGGGCGAGTTTTGGCGGTGGAAGCCTGCCGAGCACGGCTCGTGCAGCCACTTGGCGACCGTATTGCGGGACAGTCCCGTCAGGCGCGATATCTCGCGCTCGCTCTTCTTGCCTCGGACGCGTAACCGCCGAATTCTGCCCATCATGTCCATGGTGATCACGCCACTCGTCCCGCTGCCTAAGATTGCAGCAGGATAGGTTGAACACTTGGCTCAGTTTTCAGTCAGCACAACGCCTAAAAGTGGCTCAGTTTTCGGGCGGCGCCAACACGAGATGATGACGTACATGGACTATGCCGCCTAACGTTCGAGCTAAGCCGGCACCAACGGCGCATGCTTACCAGCGGAGTTGTTCGACCTCTAGGCCGAGAGCAGCGGCGACCTTCTCGAGCGTTGCCTTGCGCGGCTGTTTTACCCGTTCCATCTGGGCGTAGGCGGCCTGAGTGATTCCGATGCGACCGGCGACCTCGGCTTGTGTGAGACCGAAGTGCTCTCGCCATGCTGCCATGGCTGACACGCCTCGCTCGAACGACAGGTTCACGACTTCATTCGGGACGGTGCCGTGCGTGAACCCGCCCTTCATGCGGCGGAACTGCTCGTAGGGCACGACCACAAAAGCGGGCTTTCCGTCTTGGCCAACGATGACCTGAAATTCAGTACGTGCGTTCATCGCGCTTCCTGACCTCTTCAATGCTCACGATGCGTATGGCACCGTCATAGTCGAAGAAGACCCTGTAGTTGCCTACGCGAAGGCGAAAACCGTACTCGTGGTTCGTGAGGGCCTTGACGTTCCTGGCCGTCGACAAGTCGAGTAGCTCGGTGCTCACTGCCGCTCGGATCTGCTTCCCCGCGTGAGCGTCGACCTTGCGCAGCTGACGAAGCGCTTTGGGCTGCCAGTTGATCGAGCTCACAGGCTGATGATAAGCGAGTGATACGTATTGTCAACCGGGGACCACTGAGGTCGTCGACTGCCTCCTAACGGATAGCGTTTATCTGACGCCGCGCCGATATATGCCAACGGGCCGGCGGGCAAACGGGCCGGCGGTGCCAGCGTCAGATAAACCGAGTTGAACTGAAGCGCCGTGCGAGCCGTGTAAGGGGCAATGTAAGGTCAGACAGTGCGGCTGGCCACTGCGGAGGCGGGATGTGCGGCAGGCGCGCAGGGCTCACCGCAACGCGGTGGTCAGCGCTGGCGCGAACATGGCCGTGGGGTGGGTGCGAGCGCTGCATCACGGAGGCCCGCGGCAGGCTGCCCGCAGCGCTTCGGTGGTGGCGGCGGTCGCAGTGGGGGTGGTACCGCTGGCGTTGTCGGCGCATGGCTGGTGTTGCGCCAGCACGCAGGCGATGACCACCCAGCGCCCGAGCTAGCAGTGCGAACGGCAGCCGATGCCGATGGCGGCCACGTGGCGCATGAAGAACAGCGCATCCGCCCGTGCATCAGTGAATCGGAACAGGACTCGCTGGATACCACCTGTCGAAAGCTGAATCGCTTCTTGCGCGATTCGGCCAGCGCAGACGCATCCGACTGAGGCGACAACCGGCTCCGACGAATGCGTATCAGAGGCTCAGGATCGCCCCAAACCGCCCACAGATAGTCCGGAGGAACCAAAAATTCATTGAGCGCGCGTTCGATGACGGGCCGCCGGGCCGATGCCACCGGCGAGTATCGAGCGGCGCTTTGCATTTCGCAAATCGATATTCAAAATGCAGCCTACTCAGGAAATAGACAAATGATCGCCTCCCGCACAACTTCTCGAGCGACCCTGCCGACGGGCGTGCTGCGCCAGCTTGACTTGAACCGGCCATGAAAAATATCGGCGGCTTCGAACACACCCGGCATCCGGCGCATCTGCCCGAGCGCAAGGCCGGCTGCGAGATTCGACGTCATCTCGTGGCGATCGTGGGCGGCGGTCCGGTCGGTCTCGGCCTCGCGCTGGCGCTGGCCGGCTGGGGCATTGCCAGCGTGGTGATCGAGGCCGACGACACGGTGTGCGTGGGCAGCCGGGCGATCTGCATCTCGCGGCGCAGCCTGCAAATTCTCGAGCAGCTCGGTGCGCTGCCAGGGTTTCTCGAAACCGGTCTGCCCTGGGCGGGCGGGCGCAGCTTCTACCGCGGCGATCAGATCCTGCATTTCTCGATGCCGCACGACGATCGTCAGAAACTGCCGCCAATGATCAATATCCAGCAGTACTACATCGAAGCATTCCTGGTCGATGCATGCGCGCGCCAGCGTGACCTGATCGAGATCCGCTGGGCGACGGAGCTGATCGGCTTCGGGCAGGATGGGCAAGGCGCAAGCCTGAACCTGCACGCCGCGGGCCAGGACTATTCGCTGCAGGCAGACTGGGTGCTGGCCTGCGACGGCGGCCAGAGCTTCCTGCGCAAGGCGCTGGGCCTCAAACTCGAGGGCACCGCCTTCGAGGGCAAATACGTCATCGCCGACATCGAACTGGCCAGCGACTATCCCACCGAACGCCGCGCCTGGTTTGATCCCGCGTCCAACCCCGGCTACACCGTGCTGATGCACAAGCAGCCCGAGAACATCTGGCGCATCGACTATCAGATTGCAGACGACGCCGATCTCGACGATGCCATGCGCGACGAGGCGGTCACCGCTTTCGTCCAGGGGCATCTGGCGATGATCGGCGAAGGGCACCTGCCCTGGCGGCTGGTCTGGACGAGCGCCTATCGGGCTGGTGCGATGACCCTGGCAGACTACCGTCATGGCCGTGTCCTGTTCGCTGGCAATGCGGCGCATGCGATGCCGATATTTGGCGTGCGTGGCCTGAATTCCGGCTGGGACGATGCGTTCAACCTCGGCTGGAAACTGGCTTTCGTGCAGAAGGGCTGGGCGTCCGAGCGCCTTCTCGCCACTTATGCCGAAGAACGGCTGCATGGTTATCGGGTCAATGCAGCGAGTGCGATCAAGAGCACCGAGTTCATGGCGCCGCCCTCGCGCGGGTTTTCGTTGATGCGCGAGGCCGCGCTCTCGCTGGCGCGGACCCGGCCTGAAATCGCGTCGGTGGCCAATCCTCGCCAGACCAGCACGATCACTTACGATCATTCGTCGCTGAATCAGCCCTCCGATGGGTTCGCCGCAGGGCCGCTCCCGGGGGCGGTGTTCGAGGATTGCCCGGTGCTGGGTCCTGATGGCGTCGGGCACCTGTCGGCGGTGGCGGGGGTGCATTTCACCGCGTTGGTCTTCGTGCCCGAGGGACGCCCGGAGCCGGCGCTCGACGACGCATTGCGCGCGCTTGAGGCAGACTCCCGGCCCTGGCATACGGTGGTGATCGCGCCGCAGTGTCAGGTATCGCGCACCGCGGCACGCTGGCATCTGTCGGATCCGGCCGGCCGGGCCGCCGCCCTGTATGGCGCCACAGCGGGCGCGGTCTATCTGCTGCGCCCCGATGGCCATGTCGCCGGGCGCTGGCGCAACCCGACCGTGGCCACTTTGCGGCACGCGCTGGCTGCGCTCTGCGACCCGACCAGCGACCCGACCAGCGACCCGACCAGCAACCCGACCAGCAACTCCGCCAGCAACTCCGCCAGCAACTCCGCCTGAACCGCGAAACGAGGAAATCATGCCGAGCCTGGACGACCTGGAACGTGACGAGGCGTATCGCGCGTGCTGCTTGGCGGTTAGCGAGGCCGGCAGAGATCGCGAAAGCCTTTACTTGGCGCGCCTCGCGCTGCTGCTGATGGAGGAAGTGGGCGACCTGCCGCGCTGCCTGACTGCGATCGCTGCCGCGGCGCAGGATCTGCCGACCCCCAGCATGTCGCGCTAGCGGTTCGCGGCGTACCGGGGGCGCCGCAGGCTCATCGGGTGCATCGCGGACTTGAGTAAGATGTTCGATGATCGTGAGGGCTTTCGCTCGCACGATATTCCCATCTGAAAGAGCGAGCATGGCTGTCATCACGGGCACGAACAAAAGCGGCGAGACGCTGACCGGCTCCAGCGCCAGCGACACCATCACCGGGCTCGATGGCCCGGATACTCTTCTGGGCGGCTTGGGCAACGACATCCTCGACGGCGGCGGCGGGCTGGACTTCATCGATGGCGGCGGTGACATCGATACCGTGCTGTACACCAGCGACACGGTCGGCGTGATCGTCGACCTGTCGACCAACACCGTGCGATTCGTCAACCGTAGCGGCATCGAAAATCTCAGCAACATCGAGAACATCACCAGCGGCCCGGGTACCGATACCCTCATCGGCGACAACTTCGCGAATACCCTGCGTGCCGGCGGCGGCAACGATGCCCTGAGCGGCGGCGGTGGCGACGACATCCTGCTGGGCGAGGGCGGCGACGACAGTCTGGACGGCGGCGCGGGCATCAACACTGCGTCATATGAGGGCGCACCCTCGGGCGTGACCGTCAACCTGAGCACCGGTGTATCGAGCGGCGGCGCCGGCAGCGACACCTTCAAAAATATCCAGAATCTGCTTGGCTCCAATTTCGACGACTCCCTGCACGGTGATGCCGGGCCGAACAACCTGAATGGCGGCCTGTACAGCGATGACAAGCTGTGGGGGCACGGTGGCGACGACATCATCGACGGCGGCGCGAGGGCCTCGATACCGCGCTCTATGACGAAGCAACAGGGCCAGTCACCGTCGATCTGAGCCTGGGCGCGGCCAGCGGCAGCGACGGCAACGACAAGCTGTTCAGCATCGAATACGTGGTCGGCTCCAAGTTTCAAGACACGCTGATCGGCAATGACGGGGTAAACGAACTCTCCGGCTTCGATGACGCAGATGTGATCCGCGGTGGCGGCGGCAACGACCGCCTCTTCGGCCAGGAGGGTGACGATCGCCTGTTCGGCAACGCGGGCGACGACCTGCTCGATGGCGGCAACGGCAACGATCGCGCCGACTATTTCGCCACCATGAGCCCCGTGAACGTCAACCTTGCCGCCGGCACTGCCAGCAGTGTCGACGGCACAGACACCCTGGTGAGCATCGAGTATGTCTCCGGGTCGAATCTGTTCGACGACAACCTGATCGGCGACGCCAATGCCAATCTGCTGGAAGGCTGGGGCGGCAACGACACCCTGGCCGGCGGCGGCGGTGCCGACAAACTGGTGGCGGGCGATGGCACCGACACTCTGCTCGGCGATGACGGCAACGACACCCTGAACGGCGGCATCGGCATCAATTTCTTGAATGGCGGCGCCGGCCTTGATGTTGCCGACTACCAGGATGCCACCGGACCGATCACCGCCAGCCTGTTGTCCGGGCTCGGGACAGGCGGTGGCAGAACCGACTCCTACACGAGCATGGAGGGTTTCAATGGGTCAGCCTTCGACGACGTCCTGACGGCCGATGGCAATGCCAATCGGCTGTTCGGTTTTGGCGGTGCCGATCGGCTGATCGCCGGTTCGGGTGACGACGTGCTGTCGGGCGGAGATGGCAACGATGTGCTAGCCGGCAACGCGGGGAACGATTCCCTCGACGGCGGCGCTGGC
>JAYVOV010000602.1:0-3621 GCA_043757735.1 Burkholderiaceae bacterium | reverse complement strand
CGCCGATCATGGTTCAGAAGATCTTCGAGGTGGTGCGCAACGTCTCAGAGCAGGGCGTGACCATCCTGCTGGTCGAGCAGAATGCACGCCTCGCACTGCAGGCAGCCAATCGCGGTTATGTGATGGACTCCGGCCAAGTCACCATCACGGGTGATGCCAAGCAGATGCTCGACGATCCGAGGGTTCGGGCCGCCTACCTGGGCGAGGAGTCCGCGACCTGACGCGGCCGGCGTGTGAGTAAACTGGCCGCTGCCTGAGCGAAGGAAGAGCAATGCCCCCTCCCAGCGATCGCTTGGCGCTGCCCGCCGACCCGCAGCACCTGCGTGACGTTCTCGGGATGATCGGTTATCGCGCCGCCAACGTGCAGAAGCTTCTGGCGCTGCCCGACATTCCAAGTCTGCGCAGCCGCCAGCAGATGCTGCCGCTGCTGCTGCACCGAACGCGCGATGCTTCAGCACTCAGCCTGCTGACCCGGCTTTTTCTGCTCGGGCAATCGGTGCCGCAGCACGCCCTGCGCCACTCGCTGGGCGACACGCAGATCAAGGCACTCGAAGACACCGATCTGCTCGCTTCACTCGGCGATCGATTCACCAGCCGCCTGGAATTGCTCCCCTATCGGAATTGGGTGCTGGCCGCCGACTGGGCGTGCCCCGAGAGTGAGGTGAGCGAACCCGTCATGCCATTAGCGGGCTCCACCCGATCGCTGCTGAGCACCATGATCACCTGCCCGGATGGCCGCACGCTCGACCTTGGCACCGGGTGCGGTGCGCTCGCCTTGCAGGCCGCCACCGGAATGGCCGCGAAGAGCGCCAGCGTGATGGCCACTGACGCCAACCCGCGCGCACTTGCGATGGCGCGCTTCAATGCGAGCCTGAACGACGTCCACGGCATCGATTTCGCCGAGGGGTCCTGGTTCGATCCGGTGGCCGGCCAGCACTTCGATCGAATCCTGTGCAACCCGCCCTACCTGATCGCGCCCCAAAAGGGCGTCGCTCACTCGTTCAGCGGGCTCGAGGGCGACGAGCTGTGCCGCAGCCTGGCTGTACAAGCGCCTGCGTATCTCGCTGCCGGGGGCTATTTTCAGATGCTGTGCAACTGGGCCCAGCTGCGCGACGGCGACTGGGAGGCACGGCTGGCCTCGTGGTTCGAGGGCAGCGGCTGCGACACCTGGGTGCTCCATTCGCACAGCGAAGAGGCACCCGACTACGCCTGGGCGCGCATAGGTGAAGTCGCCAGCACCCATGAACCCGACGAATCGCGCTTCAATCGATGGATGCAATTTTACGAATCGCGCGGCATCGAAGCGATCGGCTTCGGGCTCGTCACGATGCGGCGCCGCGACGGTGGCGTCAATCGCTTCCGATGCGACCCGATGCCGACAGTGGTGGGTGACTGCGGAGACACGATCGAAGAAGGCTTCCAGCGACACGACTTCCTCGAGACGCACGCTGACGATCACCTGCTGCTCGATGCGCGTCTGCGCCGCGCTGACAGTCTGCTCTGGGAGCAGACACGCGTGCCGGGTCGACTGGGCTGGTTGCTCCAGGACTCCAGCATGAGCCTGTCGCGGGGCCTCGCCTACAGCGGCAAGGTAGACGATTCGATCGCGAACTTTCTCGTGCGATGCGATGGCAGCACGCGCCTGCGCACCCACCTGGAGCGGCTCGCACGCGACGCGAAGCGACCATTCGGCGATCTGGCTCCGGCGTTCCTGGCGCTGGTGCGGCAGATGATCGATGTCGGTTGCCTGGTCCCGCAACAGCGCCCGACCCCCCCCGGCGCACCGGTCGAAGTCCGGGCTTGAGAGGCAGTCGCATCCGATCTATGCGACGGTATCCGCCGCCGATGTAAATGAATCCGCGAAGAACTCTTCCGGCGGCAGTCCGCACAGCGCGCTGAAATCGCGTCTGGCCGATTCGACCACGATCGGCGCGCCGCAGGCATAAACCTGGTGCTTGGACAGATCCGGAAAATCATCGATCACCGCACGATGAACAAAGCCTGTTCGACCCTGCCACCGATCTTCCGGTGTCGCGTCGGAGATCACCGGCACATACCGAAAGCCCGGCAGCGCTCTTGCCCATTGTTGGCACAGGTCATGCAGGTAGAGGTCATGCGGACGGCGCCCGCCCCAGTAAAGTGTCATGGGCCGCGTAATGGTCTTGTGGATGGCGTGCTCGATAAGCGCCTTGACGGGTGCGAAGCCCGTGCCGCTGGCCAGCAGAACGATCGGCTTGTCACTGTCTTCGCGAAGAAAAAAGGTGCCCATCGGCCCCTCGAAGCGAAGGATGTCTTTTACTTTGAGCGGCGGTTGCGCAGCGCCAAAGACTGTGTCGGTAAAACGCCCGCCAGGCATGTGCCGAACATGCAGCTCGAGCTTCTCGGCCAGATGCGGCGCGCAGGCCATCGAATAGCTGCGACGGGTGCCGTCGCGCAGGATGATCTCGATGGTCTGCCCCGCCAGGTATTGCAGACGCTCGTTGGCCGGCAACTGCAGGGTCAGCACCCGCACGTCTGGCGCGACGTCGGTGATCGACGCGACCCGGCAGGGCATCTTGCGCACCGGGATGTCGCCTGCTGCGGCCACCACCCGCGCTTCGATGACCAGGTCGCCGTTCGGGCGGGCGCAGCACAACAGCGTGAGCCCGCGTGTCGCGTCTTCTGGACGCAAAGCTTTGCTGCTGTGCTCAGCGAGGCTGACGCTGCCGTCGAGCAGCAGAGCCTTGCACGACCCGCAGGCGCCATTCTTGCAGCCATAGGGCAGGACCACCGCCTGGCGCAGCGCGGCTTCCAGGACGAACTCGCCCTCGTCGACGCTGAATTGCCTGCCACTGGGTTTGAGGGTAACGGTATGGGTCATTCGGCAGCTGTCGGTTCTTCAATGGAGACTCGGCATGGAAGCGGCGATAATCACGCAGCCATGAAACCAAGCCGATACTATCGTGCTCTGCCCAGGCGCTTCCGAACGCCGCCCGTTCTGATCGTTGGCTGCGGCGACGTCGGCAGGCGCATCGGCGCGCTGCTCGCCGCACGCGGTCTGCGGGTATTGGGCACCGTTCGTTCGGCGGACAAAGCCGAAGCGCTGCGCGCCGCCGGCATCGTGCCCCTGATCGCCGATCTCGATTCGAAGCGGCTGCCCAGGCTCGCACTCGGGCAGGCTCGCCTGATCGACCTCGCGCCGCCCCCGGCCCATGGCTCGACAGACCCGCGCTCGCGCCGCCTGATCGCCGCCCTGAAGGGCGCGAACGGACGGCTGCAACGACGCAGCGCATTGACCGGGCGCGCTGCGTTGCCTGGGCGCGCTGCCTCGAGCGGCCAGGGCGGTCCCCTCAGCGCCCATGCCCCTGCCCCTGCGCGCTGGGTATACGTCAGCACCACTGGTGTTTATGGCGACGCGGGCGGCGCGTTTTTCGACGAAACCCGCACCGTTGCGCCAGCCAGCGACCGTGCGCTGCGGCGCGTGTCGGCCGAGCACCTATGGCGCCAGGCCAGCCGCAGCGGGCGGGCGCGGACCGCCATCTTGCGCGTGCCGGGCATCTACGGTCACGACCGCCTGCCGCTGGACCGGCTGCGTTCGGGACTGCCCGCGCTGCGTGCCGACCAGGACGTGTACACCAATCA
>JAYVOV010000601.1:0-3628 GCA_043757735.1 Burkholderiaceae bacterium | reverse complement strand
TGTTGAAAAAAATGTCGCCGAAACTCGGCGCGATGAAGGCCCGAAAACCGTTGTCGACCATCACCGAGACCGCGTTCTCACGCGACGAACCGCAGGCGAAGTTTCGATCAGCCACCAGCACCTGCGCGCCCGCATAGGCCGGCTGATTCAGCACGAACTCCGGCCGCGGATTGCCGGCGGGGTCGTAACGCAGATCATGAAACATCGCGCCCACCTGCTGGTCGCGGGGCTGGCCCAGGTAGCGCGCCGGAATGATCTGGTCGGTATCGACATTCGCCTGGTCGATCGGGACCGCGACGGCGTTCAAGGTGGTGAAGGGTTCCATGGTGTGAGCCTCCTTAAGCCAGCAGCCGACGCACGTCGGTGAAACGCCCGGTCACCGCCGCCGCAGCGGCCATTGCCGGGCTGACCAGATGGGTGCGCACATCGCGCCCCTGCCTGCCCATGAAATTGCGGTTGGAAGTGGACGCGATGCGCTGACCCGGCAGACCGGTGTCGCCATTCATGCCCACGCACATCGAGCAGCCCGGCTCGCGCCACTCCAGCCCCGCTTCGCGAAAGACCTTGTCCAGCCCCTCGGCTTCGGCCTGGCGCTTGACCAGCCCCGAGCCCGCCACCACCCACGACGGGATGACCGCCTTGCGGCCACGCACGACGCTGGCGGCCGAACGCAGGTCTTCGATGCGGCTGTTGGTGCACGAACCGATGAACACGCGGTCCACCGCCACCTGGTCCATCGGCGTGCCGGGCTTCAGATCCATGTATGCCAGCGAGCGGATCATGGCGTCGCGCTTGGCGGCGTCGGGCGCACTCGCGGGGTCCGGCACCCGATCGACGATCGACACCGCGTCCTCGGGGCTCGTGCCCCAGGTGAGCATCGGTGCGATGGCCGCGGCATCCAGCGTCACTTCACGGTCGAATTCGCTGCCCTGATCGCCGGGCAGTTCGCGCCACCGGGCCAGCGCCTGATCCCAGGCAGCGCCGCTGGGCGCAAACGGTCGGCCATGCAGATAGGCGAAGGTGGTGTCGTCGGGTGCCACCATGCCGGCGCGCCCGCCGGCCTCGATCGACATATTGCATACCGTCAGCCGGCCTTCGATGGAGAGCGCACGAATCGCACTGCCCGCGTACTCGATCACATGGCCCACCGCACCGGCCGCACCGATGCGCGCGATGATCGCGAGGATCACGTCTTTGGCATTCACACCCGGGCCCAGCGTGCCCTCCACGTTCACCCGCATCGATTTCGGTTTGCGCTGCCACAGGCATTGGGTGGCCATCACATGGGTGACTTCAGAAGAACCGATGCCGAAGGCCAGCGCCCCGAGCGCACCATGGGTGGAAGTATGAGAGTCGCCGCACACCAGCGTCAGGCCCGGCTGCGTGATGCCCTGCTCCGGCCCGACCACGTGGGCGATGCCCTGGCGCTCGTCGCCCAGATAGAAGAGCGTCACACCATGGCGCTTCGCGTTGGTCTGAATGACCTCGACCAGCCTGCGGTGCTGCGGGTCTGGGATGTCGGCGCTGGTCTTGCCGGCGGTGGCGTTGTAGTGATCGGGGGTGGCGAAGGCCAGGTCGGGCCTGCGCACTTTCATGCCACGCTCATGCAGGCGCGCAAAGCCGGCCGCCGAACCATCGTGCATCAGATGACGGTCGACATACAGCAGGTGATAACCATCGCCGCGGTCGACCACCACATGCTTGCGCCAGATCTTGTCGAACAGGGTGCTTGCTTGAGTCATTTTCAGTCTCCTGCGACCGGGTGGGATGCCAAGGGCCGGGCAATGCCGATTATTTCGCCGAGACCGGCGTGTTCGACGTGGCCGACGCGTTCGACGTGGCCGACGCGTTCACCGCGACCGGCGTGTTCGACGTGACCGGCGTGTTCACCGCGAAAGCCCGTGTGCTCGAGCCGTCGGCAGGCGGATCGCGAAACGCGGTGCGCCGCGCATCCCACTCGGCCGAGCCGAAGCGCGCGAAGGTTTTCGCCGGCGACGTATCAGTGGTGGGCGTCGGGTATCTGCCCAGACGTTTGACGTCCTCGAGCAGTTGGTCGCACACGCTGATGATGCCGCCCAGCAGCAGCCCCGGCAAGATGGCGATCTTGTAGCCCATGGCCTGCGCATCGGCCAGAACGATGTCGGGCGTCTTGCCACCGCGCACAACATTGAGCAGGCACGCACCCTTCACCCGCTGCGGCACCCAGGCAATTTCTTCCATGGTTTGCGGCGCCTCGACGAAGGCCACATCGGCGCCATTGGCCAGCGCCAGATTGGCGCGCTCGATCGCCTCGTCGAGCCCCATCATGGCGCGGGAATCGGTGCGGGCAATGATGCAGAAATCAGGCGTTCGGCGTGCCGCCGCCGCGGCGCGGATCTTGGCGATGTAATCCTCGCGGCTGATCACTTCCTTGTTGTCCAGATGCCCGCATTTCTTGGGGAACACCTGGTCTTCGATGTGAATGGCGGCGACGCCCGCGCGCTCGAACTCCTGCACGGTGCGAAACACATTGAGTTCGTTGCCGTAGCCAGTGTCGGCATCGCTGATCAACGGGATCGAGATCGCGTTCACGATGCGGGTGGCGTTGGCCACCATCTCGGTCATGGTGAGCAGCCCGTAGTCCGGGTAGCCCAGCGTGGCGGAGGTGCCCGCGCCGGTCATGTAGGCGGCCGAGAACCCGGCCCGGTCGATCGCGCGCCCGGTGATGCCATCGATGGCGCCCGGCGCGATGACCATCTTGCCGCTGCTCAGCAGCGTGCGGAATTCAGCGGCCTGAGACATGTTCACATCCTTTGCGTGATCGTTGGCGACGCGCGGATGGCGTCGCTGACCGAGTTTGGCATCAGATGCGGCCGGGTGCGCAGACAGGCGCAGATTTTGGACGGGCGCGGATTTTGAAAAAACCGCTCGAGACCGCTCAAATGAGCGCCTGTTCGTGATGCGCCGTTATGCGGCGTGCAGCAAAAACTCAACCTTCACCGCGTCGTAGGGGAAGACAATGCCCCCGCCTTCGGCACGATCGAGAACCCCGGCATTGAGAAGCGCAGTCACATCTTTGTGGACAGCCTTCACGTCCCGACCTAAGCGCCGAGCAGCTTCTCTGATGGAGATCTCCCCAGCGCCACAAAGCACTTTGAGAAGTTCCCATCGCTTCGCGGTCAGAACCCGCCAAAGCAACTCAGGCGAAGAGAAGCCGATTCGGCGGGCCTTGCGGGTCTTGCCAGTTTTCCAGGCATCTACAAAATCAGACATCACGTCGGACGAATCGATCACTTCAAGTGTTACGGTTTTCATCGTTCCACCTCTTGATATCAGCCTGGAAATCAGCCGCTAGTTTTTCGGGGGCTTTGAATACATAAGGAGTCTCCGATCTGCCGAAATGCCGGTGATCACCCTTGCCCGATTCATTGTCATACCTCAGCACACAGACTCCATGCACAACATAAGCAAGCCGGTATTTGTATCGATGAGTTGACGTGGGCAATGCGCTCGGTAGCTGCCAAAGGACCCATTCGGCGAACAAATTCTCGCTGAAAGCAATTCTTTGGCGGAGCAGTTCAACAGCCTTCATGTTGGACAGAATGCCAACACTGACTACTGTTGTCAATTTCTCCAACATGTCGGAGCC
>JAYVOV010000600.1:0-13622 GCA_043757735.1 Burkholderiaceae bacterium | reverse complement strand
GCGCCGCCAGGGGGTGATGGTCACCAAGATCACCAAGCGCCACTACAAACGCGGCAAGAGGATCACCGAGAAAGACATCACGATGTTCACTCGCCAGCTGTCGGTGATGATGCGCGCGGGTGTGCCGCTGCTGCAGGCCTTCGACATCGTCGCCAAGGGCACCGCCAACAGTTCGGTGGCCCGGCTGTTCACCGACATCAAGGGCGATGTCGAGACCGGAACATCGCTGTCGCAGGCGTTCCGAAAGTACCCGCTCTACTTCGACGCGCTGTTCTGCAATCTGGTGGGTGCGGGCGAACAGGCCGGTATTTTGGACGACCTGCTCGATCGCCTGGCGACCTACAAAGAAAAGATGCAGGCCATCAAGGGCAAGATCAAATCGGCGCTGTTTTATCCGATGTCGGTGATCATCGTCGCCGCGCTCGTGCTGACCGTCATCATGCTGTTCGTGATTCCCGCCTTCAAGCAGGTGTTCGAGGGCTTCGGCGCGAACCTGCCGGCACCCACGATGGTGGTGATCGCGATGTCCGACTTCTTCATCGCGTACTGGTACCTGATATTTGGTATCATCTTCGGCGTCGGGTACTTCTTCATGCAGGCGTGGCGGCGCTCGCCCAAGGTCCAGATGGCGATGGACCGGCTGCTGCTGCGGCTGCCCATCTTCGGTGAAGTTATCCGCAAGGCGACCATCGCACGCTGGCTGCGCACGCTGGCGACGATGTTCGCCGCCGGCGTGCCGCTGGTCGAAGCGCTCGATTCAGTGGGCGGGGCATCGGGCAACATCGTCTACCTGCTGGCCACCCGCAAGATCCAGCAGGAAGTCTCCACCGGCACCAGCCTGACCGTCGCCATGCAGAACGCCAATGTGTTTCCGAACATGGTTATGCAGATGGCCTCGATCGGCGAAGAATCGGGCTCGCTCGACGTCATGCTCGGCAAGTCGGCTGACATCTTCGAGCGCGAAGTCGACGAGGCGGTCGCCAGTCTTTCCAGCCTGCTGGAGCCCCTGATCATGGTCTTCCTGGGCGTGCTGATCGGCGGCCTGGTGGTCGCGATGTACCTGCCCATCTTCAAGCTCGGCCAGGTGGTCTGAAGACCAGGCTGTGACGCCCCCGATGCATCGCCGTCGGGGGCAGGCACAATGCCGGCCATGATCGAGCTACTGCAACATTCGCCCCCGGTGGCGATCGCCGCAGCCGCCCTGCTCGGGCTGCTGGTCGGCAGCTTCCTGAACGTGGTCATCTATCGGGTGCCCGCGATGCTCGAGCGCGAGTGGGCGGCGCAGGCGGCCGAACTGCAGGGTCTGCAAGCCACGCCTGCCGAACCCTTCAACCTGGCGGTGCCGCGCTCGCGCTGCCCGGCCTGCGGACATGAGATCACTGCGCTGGAGAACATTCCGATCTTGAGCTGGCTGTTCCTGCGTGGCCGGTGCTCCGCCTGCGGCACGGGCATATCGGCGCGCTATCCGGCAGTGGAACTGACCACCGCGCTGCTCAGCGGGCTGGCGATCGCCCATCATGGCGCCAGCGCGGCAGGCCTGGGCGCCTTGATCCTGACCTGGTTCATGGTGACGCTCGCGTTCATCGACTTCGACACCCAACTGCTGCCCGACAACATGACCCTGCCCCTGCTCTGGCTGGGTCTGGCGTTCAACCTGTTCGGCGTCTACACGTCGCTGGCGAGCGCCGTGATCGGGGCGATGGCGGGCTACCTGACGCTCTGGTCAGTGTACTGGGGCTTCAAGCTCGCCACCGGCAAGGAGGGCATGGGCTACGGCGACTTCAAACTGCTGGCGGCGCTGGGCGCCTGGTTCGGCTGGCAGGCTCTGCCCGGCATCGTGCTGCTGTCTTCGGTGGTGGGTGCGGTGATCGGCATTGGCCTGGTGGTGCTGGCGCGGCGCGGTCGTGAGGTCCCGATGCCTTTCGGACCGTACCTGGCGGGCGCGGGCCTGCTCACCCTGTACTTCGGTCAGCCGATCGCCGCATACTTCAGGCTCGCATGAACCTGACAGCCTGAATCTTGACTGAGCAATCGCCTCCAGCCACCGCCCCGACACCCCGACGCCCGACCCTGGTGGTCGGACTGACCGGCGGGATCGGCAGCGGCAAGACCACCGTCGCCGACCGTTTCGCAGCCCTTGGCGTCACGCTCGTCGATACCGACCTGATCGCTCATGGCCTCACCGGGCCGGGCGGCGCTGCGATGGCGGCCATTGCGGCCGCCTTCGGTGCCGCGGTGATCGCGCCCGACGGCCGCCTGGATCGGGCGGCCATGCGCGAACTGGCCTTCAGCGACCCGCCGGCGCGCAAGCGTCTCGAGGCCATCCTGCACCCCATGATCCGCGCCGAAAGCGAACGGCAGCTGTCCCAGGCCGTCAGCCGCTACGCGATCCTGGTCGTGCCCCTGCTGGTGGAAGGCGGCAAACCACGGGACCGGGTACAACGGGTGCTGGTGGTCGATTGCCGGCCCGAGACCCAGATCGAGCGCGTGATGCGGCGCAACGCGCTGGCGCGCGAACAGGTGCTGGCCATCCTGGCCGCACAGGCCTCGCGCGAACAGCGCCTGGCGGCGGCCGACGACGTGATCGACAACGATGGCTCGCCCGACACGCTCGCGGCGCGGGTCGGCGCGCTGCACGAGGCCTACCTGTTGCTGGCGGCCTGAGTGCGCCGGTTTGTCATTCGCATCGCTTTGCTTCAAAATCCTGCCGGCAGCGGGATGGCCCGCGGTCATGCTGGTCCGACGGTTTGATTCTCTACGAATACCCACTGAACGAACGTGTCCGGACGCTGCTTCGGCTTGAAGACCTGTTCGAGCGCCTCGACCTGTTTTCCGCGCGCAATGAATCGGTCGACCACCACGTTGCCCTGACCACCCTGTTCGACGTCCTCGACATCTCGGCTCGCGCCGATCTGAAGTCGGATCTCCTCCAGGAACTCGATCGCCAGCGCCAGGCGCTGACCCTGTTTCGCAACAACCCTGATGTCTCGGCGCCGGCGCTGGACATGATCCTCAAGCAGATCGAGGACGCCTGGGCAGGGTTGAACGGGCTCACCGGAAAAACCGGCCAGCACCTGCGCGACAACGAATGGCTGATGAGTATCCGCAGCCGCACCATCATCGCCGGCGGCGCCTGCGAATTCGATCTGCCCTCGTACTACGCCTGGCAGCATCGGCCGGCCGACGTGCGCCGACGCGACATCGGCATCTGGTCTGCGCCGTTCCGGCCGCTCTATGACAGCCTGTCGATCATCCTGCGCCTGCTGCGCGAAAGCGCCCAGCGCTCCTCGCGTTCTGCGCCACAGGGCAGCTACCAGCAGCCCCTGGGCGGCAAGACCTATCAAATGGTGCAGGTGCGGCTCGACGCAGCCACTGGCGCCATTCCCGAGATCAGCGCCAACAAGTACCTGCTCTGGATCCGGTTCACACTGCAGGACGGCGATCTGCGCCCGCGCCCCTTTGAGGGCACGGTCCCCTTCGATCTCGGTCTGTGCAACCTGTAGATACGTCAAATCATGCCGGCCAAACCTTCCATGAGAACTGTGCCCTGCCCGGGCTGCCGGCGGCCGGCGCTGTTCGCGCCTGCGAACCCGTGGCGGCCGTTCTGCTCCGAGCGCTGCAAGACCGGCGATCTCGGTGCGTGGGCGTCTGATGCGTATGTGATCGAGGGCGCCGCACCCGAAGAAGCGTCCGACCCCCTCGGCGGCGACGCCGACAGTGACTTTCCCCGGCCGACGCATCCGCCCGGGCGCGCCTGAAACAGCACCCCTGCGGCCCGAATCACGGCCCGAATCACGGCCCAATTCCGGGTCAATCCTGGTTCAATCCCACGTCACCCCGTGCGCCCCGCCAGTGATGGCTTCGCGCAACGAGACCCGCGCATCCGCGAGGTACAAGGGCAGACGCGTCGTTGTGTCGTGAACCGCCGACACCACGAAATCGAGCTCCAGCTCGGCGGCCCTGGCGATGTCGTCAGTGTTGTCGCACCGTGCCCCGCAGCAGGCGCTGGCCGGCCGAACGCTCGCGCGACGCAGGTCTTCAGTTTGCAGCAGCAGGCCGCCCGCCGCCTGCGCCATTGCCAACGGATGGCGCGACGACACCAGGAGTCGCCCGCCCATGGCTTCAGTTGCCGCGCGAGCCTGCTGAAAAACCGTCTCGAGAACCCTGCCCGACAGCGCTGGCAGATCCAGCACGCGCAGCGCAGCCAACCCAGCGATGCCAGCCCCCAGGGTCGCTTCGACCATGGTGTGTTCGGCACAGTCGCGCAAAACAGCGGCTCGCCCGGCAGAGGCACGCTCGGCGGCTGAAGCGCCCTCACCCGGATCCCAGGTCGTCAGCACCGGCGCCAGGCGCAACCACCCGAGGGCCGGTATCGTGGCCGGCAGCAGCGGCGACAACTGCGTGGTCGCCGACGATTGCCAGGCAAACGCCTGGCCTTCGCGTGACTGCGGTTCGCCGCTGAAGTCACCCCATTGCCCGAAGATACGCCGCAAATGCAGACGAACATGAGCATGCGGGTATTCGAATTCGCGCACCAGCCAGGGGTGCGAGGCTGCCACCTCGAGCCCGAGTTCTTCGTGGAGTTCGCGGGCCAGGGCCTGCGCGACGGTTTCGCCGGCTTCCAGCTTGCCGCCGGGAAACTCCCACCAGCCGGCATAGGGTTTGCCGGGCACCCGCTGGCCGAGCAGAACGCTGCCGTCCGGGCGCATCACCACCCCGACAGCCACTTCCAGGCGCCTGGTCACGCCTTGCCGCGGCTGCGCCGTGCGTGCCGGCCGGCCCAGTCGCGGGCGAACTGCCACGCCACCCGACCCGAGCGCGAGCCCCGTTCGAGGGCAAACCGCAGCGCATCGCCGCGCGCGCGCTCGATATCTCGTTCGGTGCAGCCAAACGTGCCGAGCCAATGCGCCACGATGGTCAGGTAGTCGTCCTGACGAAACGGATAGAACGCCACCCACAGCCCGAATCGTTCAGACAGCGAGATTTTTTCTTCGACCCGTTCGCCCGGGTGGATCTCGCCGTCGTCCTGGTGCTTGGCATCGAGGTTCTCCGCCATGTACTCGGGCATCAGGTGACGGCGATTGGAAGTGGCGTAGATGAGCACATTGTCTGACTGCGCCGAGATTGAACCATCGAGCGCCACCTTGAGCGCCTTGTAGCCAGCCTCGCCTTCGTCGAAGGAAAGGTCATCGCAGAACACGATGAAACGCTCGGGGCGGGCGGCGACCAGATCGACAATGTCCGGCAGGTCGACGAGATCGTCTTTGTCGACCTCGATCAGACGCAGTCCCCGGGCGCTGTAGGCGTTCAGGCAGGCCTTGATCAGCGACGACTTGCCGGTGCCGCGCGAGCCCGTCAGCAGCACGTTGTTGGCCGGCACGCCGCGCACGAACTGGCGGGTGTTCTGCTCGATCAGCGCTTTCTGCTCGTCGACATGTTTCAGGTCGTCGAGCGAGATCGGCGACAGATTGCGCACCGGCTGCAGCCAGGACTGCACGCCCAGGCCGGTGGTGCGCCGACGCCACCGAAAGGCGATGGCGCTGGTCCAGTCGGGCGCGGCGACCGCCGGCATCATGGTTTCGAGGCGCGCGAGCATCGACTCGGCGCGCTGGATCAACAAGGACAGGTCTGACATTGGATCGGCGTTCAGGAACGGTAGTCGGCGTTGATCGACACGTAGTCGTGCGACAGATCGCAGGTCCAGACGGTGGTCTGCGCGCTGCCGCGGTTCAGGCTGACCCGCACCGTGATCTCGGCTTGTTTCATGACCCGCTGGCCCTGCTCCTCGCGATAGTCGGGATGGCGGCCACCCGCGGAGGCGACATGGACGTCATCGAGGAAAAGGTCGACGCCGTCGACATCGAGGTCGTCGATGCCGGCATAGCCGATCGCGCACAGAATGCGGCCCAGGTTGGGATCGGAGGCGAAGAACGCAGTCTTCACCAGCGGCGAATGGGCGATGGCATACGCGACCGCCGAAGCCTCCGCCACATCGCGCGCGGCCTGGATCTGCACCGTGATGAATTTGGTCGCACCTTCGCCGTCGCGAATGATGGCCTGGGCGAGTTCGCGCGCCACGTCGGTGATGAGCGCCTTGAGTTCGGCCGCGCCCGCGTCCTGGTCGGATTCGATGCGCAGCGCACCGGCGCCGCTGGCCATCAGGATGAACGAGTCATTGGTGGAGGTGTCGCCATCGACCGTGATGCGATTGAAACTGGCGTCGGCCGCCTCGCGCACCCAGCGCTGCGCCAGCGCCGCACTGACCCGCGCGTCGGTGGCCACGAACCCGAGCATGGTCGCCATGTTGGGGCGGATCATGCCAGCCCCTTTGGCAATGCCGTTGACTGTCACCGTGGCGCCGGCGATGGTGACGCGCCGCGAGACGGCCTTGGCCAGGGTGTCGGTGGTCATGATGGCTGCGGCCGCATCTGCCCAGCCGGCTTCGCGGCAGTCGGCCAGGGCCATCGGCAGGCCGGCCAACAGACGGTCCATCGGCAGGGGCTCGAGGATCACGCCGGTGGAAAACGGCAGGACCTGCGAAGCCTCGCAGCCCATCAGAGCGGCCAGCTCGGCGCAAGTGGCACGCGCATCGGTCAGCCCGCCCTGACCGGTGCCGGCATTGGCGCAGCCGGTATTCACCACCAGCGCCCGGATGCGGGCGCCGCCCTCACCCGCCAGGTGCTCGCGGCAGGCCTGCACCGGCGCGGCGCAAAAACGGTTGCGGGTGAAGACACCGGCGCTGACGGCACCCGGCGCGAGCCGGATCACCAGCAGGTCGCGGCGGCCGGGTTTACGGATGTGGGCGCGGGCGGTGCCGAGTTCGACGCCAGCCACCGGAAGCAGATCTGCCGGCGCGGGCACACGCAGATTGACGGCCATGGAGCGATCCTTTGCGAGAGAGCTGTCTGAAGAAAACCCCGCATTCTAGGGCTTCCCGGCGCTAAGATCCGATAGGATGAAAACGACCGGACTGATCCTGATGGGCGGGGGCGCGCGCGCGGCGTACCAGGTGGGGGTGCTCGACGGCATTGCCCGCATCCTGGCCGACAGCGGCTGGGCGGCGTCGCGCAATCCGTTCCCGGTGGTTTGCGGCACGTCGGCGGGGGCGATCAACGCGGCGGCCCTTGCCGCCCATGCCGACGACTGGCCCGGCGCCATCGAGCGGCTCACTGCGGTCTGGCACAACTTCAGGGCCGGCCAGGTCTATCGGGTCGACGCGCGCGGCTCGCTGGGCAATGCGGCGCATTGGATGGGCGCGCTGCTGTTCGGCTGGCTGATCCGATCGCGGCCGCGGTCGCTGTTCGACAACTCGCCGCTGGGCGACCTGCTGGGCCAGATGATCGACCTGCGCAGGCTGCAGCGCTGCCTCGACGACGGTCACCTGAAGGCGCTCGCAATCACGGCGTCCAGCTACACATCGGGCCAGCACGTCACCTACTACGAGTCCCGTGACCCGGTCACGCCCTGGTTCCGAACGCAGCGCCTGTCCTCGCCCGCCCGGCTGGAAATCGCCCACCTGCTGGCCTCGAGCGCGATCCCGTTCGCCTTCCCCTCGGTCGCCCTGCACCTGAACGGCCGGCATGAATATTTCGGCGATGGTTCGATGCGCCAGACCGCCCCGATCAGCCCGGCCATCCATCTGGGCGCCGAGCGCATCCTGGTCATCGGCGCCGGGCAATTGCAGCGCGGCACCACCCACGCCGAACACACCGGCTCGCAGTACCTGTATCCCAGCCTCGCCCAGGTGGCTGGCCATGCGATGGCAAGTATCTTTCTGGACGGCCTGTCGAGCGACATCGAACGCCTTTCAAGGGTCAATCGCACCGTCAACCTGCTGTCGGCCGACGACCGCGCGCGCTCCGATCTGCGCAACATCGACCTGCTGGTGATCGCGCCCAGCCAGCGGCTCGACACCTTGGCCACGCCCTACGTCAAGCACCTGCCGCGCAACATCCGCACGGTGCTGCGCATGCTGGGCGCCACCGACACCCGCGGCGCCGGCCTGAGTTCGTACCTGCTGTTCGAAAAGGCCTACACCCGGCGATTGATGGACCTGGGGCGTGAAGATGCCGCGACCAGCAAGGATGCCGTTCTGCGGTTTTTCGAAGAAGACTGAACCCGGCCGCTCGCGTTTCAGACCGATCGGTTCGAGATCCCGCTCGGCACGTGCCCGGTAGGGCCGGCCTGCGCCGCCGACTCGCAATGGCGGGTCTGGTCATCGAAGTAGAAATCCGGCTCGAAGGCCTTCAGGAACGGCCCCTTGTCGAGTCCGCCCAGAAACATGGCTTCATCGACCTCCAGGCCCCAGTCCATCAGGGTCCTGATCGCGCGCTCATGCGCCGGCGCGCTGCGCGCGGTCACCAGCGCCGTGCGGATGCGCATGCCGGCACTGCTGCCGTCGCGCTGCAGACCGTGCAAGGCCATCAGCAGCGGCCTGAACGGGCCTGAGGGCAAGGGCCGGCGGGCGTGAGTCTCTTCATGGCGCTGGAAGGCCACCAGACCATCGCGCTGAAAAACCTGCTCCGACTCGTCGGAGAACAGAACCGCGTCACCATCGAAGGCGATTCGAATCTCGTCCGGATGCGATTCCGAAGCCTGCACCGATTCCGAATACACATGCGCCGCCGGGAAACCCGCCTCCAGCGCGGCGCGCACGTCCGCGCTGTTGGCCGACAGGAACAGGTTCGCCTTCAAGGGGGTGAGATACGGCCAGGGGGTGCGTCCGCGGGTGAACACACCGCGCTCCAGGCGCAGGCCGGCCTGGCGCGCCGAGCGGAACACCCGCAGACCGCTGACCGGATCGTTGCGCGACACCACCACCACCTCGACGCGGCGCTGCGCCTCGGCGACCTCAGGGGAATCGAAGGCGAGCAGCTTCTTGACCAAGGCGCCAGCCACGCCGGGGCGCGCGGGCTCCTCGAGACGCTCGCGCTGCATGGCCATGTAGGCGGCGTCGTCATCGCGCTCGAAGACGCGGTTTTCTTCTTCGAAATCGAACACAGCCCGCGAAGAAATTGCCACCACCAGCTTGCCATCGAGCGAAACAGACATTGCGCCAACCACCAGAGAGAATCGATCGGGCAATGATAGCCTTGCGTTCATGGCGATCACGAACCGGCTTTTCGAGGAGATTTCTCCTGGCGACCGCGCCCAGGTGCGGCGGGTCTGCACAGAGAACGATCTGTTCGTTTTCGCCCATGCCTCGGGCAGCCTCAATCCACTGAATCTGCCCGGCCGGGCCCACACCGGCAAGCCGGACTCGCCGGCGCTCGCGCCAGCGATGTGGGTAGGCGCCCTGGTCTCCCAGGTGATCGGCAATCTGCTGCCCGGACCGGGTTCCGAGCATCGCGCGCAGTCGTTCACGTTTCACGGCCCGGTGTCGGTAGGTGATGAACTGGTCGTTTCGGTACGGGTGCTGGAAAAACGCGAGCCGCGCCTGATCGTGCTCGAGACGCAAGTCATGCTGGCCAATGGCGATCTGGTCGCCGACGGCGTGGCAGAGGTCTTCGCGCCGATCAAAAAGCAGACTTATGACCACCTCAGTGCGCCAGAGCTGCTGGTTCACCGGCATGCGTTCTCGGATCGGCTGCTGGAGGCCTGCGCGGGTTTGCCGGCGATGCCCACCGCGGTGGTGATGCCGCACGACCGGGCCTCGCTGGAGGGCGCGCTGCGCGCTGCCCAGGCCGGGCTGATCGTGCCGGTGCTGGTCGGCGACCTGGCGTGCATACAGGGCCTGGCCGATGAACTGGGCATGTCGCTGGCGGGCATTGAAATGGTCGGCGCAGACACCTCGGCCCGCTGCGCGATCGAATCGGTCAGGCTGGCTCAGACGGGCCGAGTCCGAGCCCTGCTCAAAGGCTCGCTGCACTCCGACATCCTCATGGCACAGGTGTTGGCGCATGAATCGGGGCTGCGTGGCGAGCGCCGGGTCAGCCACATCTTCGTGATGGATACGCCCGGTGTCGCGCACCCGCTGTTCATCTCCGATGCCGCCATCAACATCGCCCCCGACCTCATGGCCAAGGCCGACATCATCCGCAACGCCATCGATCTGGCGCGCGCCTGCGGCATCGTGCGCCCGCGGGTGGCCATCCTGTCGGCGGTCGAGACCATCAACCCGAACATCCCGTCCACGCTCGATGCCGCCATCCTGTCGAAGATGGCCGAACGCGGCCAGATCGAAGGCGGCATCGTCGATGGCCCGCTCGCGATGGACAACGCGATCGACATCGGCGCGGCACGCACCAAGGGCATTACATCGCTGGTGGCCGGGCATGCCGAGATCCTGATCGTGCCCAATCTTGAAGCCGGCAACATCCTCGCCAAGGAGCTGACCTTCATCGCCCATGCGCAGGCAGCCGGACTGGTGCTGGGCGCGCGGGTGCCGATCATGCTGACCAGCCGCGCCGACTCCGTACTGGCGCGGCTGATGTCATGTGCCCTGGCGGTACTGCACGACCACTGGCAGCGCACCGGTACGAGCGCACTGGTTCAGGCGCAATGAGTCTGCTCATCCTCAATGCGGGGTCGTCGTCCCTGAAGTTTGCCCTGTTCGCGCGCGGCGCTGCCGGCGGGTCGGCTGATCCGGCCGACCCGGTGCCCCTGCTGACCGGAAAAATCGACGGGCTGGGCACCAGGCCGCGTCTCAAGCTGGAGCGCCCGTCCGGCGCGCCAGTCCATGACGCCCCGCTGAACGCTGCCGGCGCGGCGCCGGTGTGCGATGTCCCAGCGGCTCTGTCGGTAGTGTTCGATGGCTTGTCGGCCTGGGCGCCGCAGGTCAGCGTCCGCGCGATCGGGCACCGGGTGGTGCATGGCGGGGTCGGGTATGCCGGGCCGGCACTGATCGACGATCGGGTGCTGACCGATCTCGACCAGCTGACGCCGCTGGCGCCCCTGCATCAGCCATTCAATCTCGAAGGCGTGCGCGCCGCCCGCCGGCGCTTCCCCGGCCTGCCGCAGGTGGCCTGCTTCGACACCGCGTTTCATCGCGGCCATGCGTTTGTCCACGAGACCTTCGCCCTGCCCCGCGAGTTCTACGCGGCCGGCGTGCGCCGTTACGGGTTCCACGGCTTGTCTTACGAATTCATCGCGGCACGTCTGCGGGTACTCGCCCCGGCGCAGGCCGGCGGGCGCGTGGTGGTGGCGCATCTGGGCAGCGGCGCTTCGCTGTGCGCCCTGCACGACGGCCGCTCGGTCACC
Organism: Burkholderiaceae bacterium; assembly: GCA_043757735.1. Lineage (GTDB taxonomy): Bacteria > Pseudomonadota > Gammaproteobacteria > Burkholderiales > Burkholderiaceae_E > Quisquiliibacterium. The sequence goes on along the minus strand of JAYVOV010000600.1, from coordinate 2,423 downwards.
TCGTCGATGGGGTTCACCACGCTGGACGGCCTGCCGATGGGCACTCGGATCGGCCAGATCGACCCCGGCGTGCTGTTGTGGCTGATGACCGAACGTGGCATGGACGCGGCGGCCCTCACCGATCTGCTGTACCGGCGCAGCGGCTTGAAGGGGCTGTCCGGGCTGAGCAACGACATGCGCGATCTGCACGCGAGCCCGCTGCCTGCGGCCGCCGAGGCGATTGCGTATTTCGTCACCCATCTGCGCCAGCAGATCGGCAGCATGGCCGCCGCCCTGGGTGGCCTGGATGCGCTGGTCTTCACCGCCGGCATCGGCGAGAAAGACGACCAGGTCCGCCAGCAGACCTGTGCCGGCCTGGGCTTTCTGGGCATCGCGCTCGACGAACCCGCCAATCGCAGCCATGGCGGCGCGACCGGTGTGATATCGACGCCCGGCAGCACGGTACGGGTGCTGGTGATCCCGACCAACGAAGAATTGATGATCGCGCAACACCTTCAGGCGCTGACAAGCTGATTCAGCGCCCATTCGCAACCCTCTGTGAGTCCCCCCATGAACCCATCGAACGACGGCCGCGGCTACCTGACCGAAGAGCGCCTGATGATCCGCGAAGCGGCCCGCAACTTCACGATGAAAGAAGTGCTGCCGGTCGCCAATGAACTCGACGGCCCCGACGGCGAGATCCCGATGGCGCTGCGCCAGAAGATGGCCGACATGGGCTACTTCGGCATCACCATCGCTGAAAAATTCGGCGGCATGGGGCTGGGTGTTTTCGAGTACTGCCTGATCAGCGAACAACTGGCGCGCGGCTGGATGTCGGTGGCTTCGATCGTCGCGCGCGGCCAGGGCGGCTGGATCGCCGAGGCAATGAGCGAAGCCGACAAAGCGCGCTACCTGCCGCGCGTGGTGCGCGGTGAATTCCTGGCGGCGATGTCATTGTCCGAGCCCGCCACCGGCTCCGACCTCGCCTCGATCTCGTGCCGCGCGGTGCGCGACGGCGACGACTGGGTGATCACCGGCAACAAGTACTGGTGCACTTTCGCCGACGGTGCCGACTACCTCACGGTGTTCGCCCGGACCGCGCCGCCGCCCGGCCCCGACAAGCGCTGGAAGGGCCTGTCGTGCTTCATGATCGAGAAGCCCCGCGGCACGCTGCCCAAGGGCATCAACGGCTCGCCAATACCCAAGATCGGCTACTTCGGCTGGAAGACCTTCGAGCTGGCCTTCGACGACTTCCGCGTGCCGGCCAGCGCACTGGTCGGCAAAGAAGGCGATGGCTTCCTGCTGATGACTTCGGGTCTGGAGGGCGCCCGCGCCCACACCGCGGCGCGTGCGATCGGTCTGGCGCAAGGTGCGCTCGAAGACTCCATCGCCTACGCAACAGAGCGCAGGCAGTTCGGCATGCCGATCGCCGAATACCAGGCCATCCGGTTCAAGATCGCCACGATGGCGACCGAGATCGAGGCCGCGCGCCAGCTGATGTATTTCGTCTGCAATGAAATCGACAGCGGCCGGCGCTGCGACAAGGAGGCCTCGATGGCGAAGTACTTCGCTTCCGAGATGGCCGAACGGGTTACGTCCGAAGCCATTCAGATCCACGGCGGCGCGGGCTACACCACGCTGCACGCGGTCGAGCGGCACTGGCGCGATGCGCGCCTCACCAAGATCTTCGAGGGCACCTCGGAGATCCAGCAGCGCATCATCGCCAACAAGCTGCTGGGCAAGTCGGAGCTCGAGGAAATCATCAACCACCGGGCCTACCACCAGGCCTATGGCGACAAGACCGACAAGCGCTGAGGTCTGCCAGCCTGGCTTGCCGCTTTCACGGCACTCGAGCACCTCGCACTCGACATGGCCGGTGCAGCAGCGGACCGTACCGCGTGAACACGGCCTTGTTAGACTGCCCAAAACCCTCAACCAGGAAGTTCGACCATGCGTGCAAACAAAATCAGGCAGATGTGGAAAGAAGGCAAACCGGTCACCATGGGCTGGCTATCGATCGGCCACACTTTCACAGCCGAGGTGATGGCCCGTCAGGGCTTCGATTCCCTCTGTGTCGATCTGCAGCACGGCACCATCGAACTGAACCATGTCCTGCCAATGCTGCAGGCCATCGGACAGACCGACACCTCGCCGGTGGTGCGCGTGAACACCAACGAGGCCGGCGCGATCATGAAAGTGCTGGATCTGGGCGCCTACACCATCATCGTGCCCCTGATCAACACCGCCGAAGACGCCGCGCGTGCGGTGGCGGCCTGCCGCTACCCGCCGATGGGCAATCGCTCGTCGGGCCCGATCCGCGCCATTCACTACGGTGGCGCCGACTATCAGGCCAATGCCAACGACGAGATCCTGGTGCTCGGCATGATCGAGACCAAAGAAGGCCTGGAGAACCTCGAAGCCATCTGCGCCACGCCGGGCCTGGA
>JAYVOV010000599.1:0-3632 GCA_043757735.1 Burkholderiaceae bacterium | reverse complement strand
TCCGCACCGGCGGTTCACCCGGTCCGCCCAGGCCGGCCGCCATGAGCGGTCGGGCATCAGGCGGCGCCGCGAACAGCAGTTCATAGTCGTCGCCCCCGGCCAGGGCGAGCGCCATCCGATCGCGCTCGGTCGCGCCCGCAAGCGCCGCACTGACCGGCACCGCCGGCCAATCGATGCGCGCGCCGGTTCCGGAACGCGCGCACACATGAGCGAGATCGCCCAGCAGGCCATCGGACAAATCGATGGCCGCATGGGCGTGACCCAACAGCGCACGGCCCAGCGCTACCCGCGGCTCGGGGCGCTCCAGGCGCAGGCGCGCCGGATGGCCGGCCGGCAGACCGCGCCCGGCCAGCCGCTCGCGAACCGCGAACGCGGCCGCGCCCAAGGGTCCGGAAACCCAGAGATCGTCGCCCGGGCGGCCGCGGTCGCGGCGCAAGGCGAGGCTGGGCGCAACGGATCCGAAAATGGTGATTCCGATCGTCAATGGCCCCCGCGTGGTGTCGCCCCCCAGCAGCTCGCACTCATGGCGGGCCGCCAGATCCAGCAGTCCGGCCGAAAACCCGGTCAACCAGGATTCATCAGCAGCCGGCAGCGCCAGCGCCAGCGTGAAGCCGACTGGCTGAGCCCCCATCGCGGCGAGATCCGACAAATTGACAGCCAGCGCCTTCCAGCCAAGCGATGCCGGATCGACGTCGTCGAAAAAATGGCGGCCCGATACAAGGAGGTCGGTACTGATGGCCAGGCATTCGCCCGGCGGACAATCGGCCAGCAGAGCGCAGTCGTCGCCAATGCCGAGCCGGGCGCGGCGCGCCGGCGCCCCGGCAAAGAAGCGACGGATGAGCTCGAATTCACCCATCAGGCACGGCGGGCCGCCACCTCCGTGGCGCGCAGCTGGCCAGCCACCCGGTCGAGCACGCCGTTGACGTACTTGAAGCCATCGGTGCCGCCGAAGGTTTTGGCCAGTTCGACCGCCTCGTTGATGACGACCCGGTATGGAATCTCGGGATGATGAGCGAGTTCAAACGCACCGACCAGCAAGGTGGCGTGCTCGACCGGGCTGAGTTCGGCCAAGGTACGGTCGAGGTGCAGCGCGATCGCCTCGTGCAGGGTATCGAGATGGCGAATCACGCCATGCAGCAGCACCCCAAAGTGCTCGCGATCGGCTTTGCCGAATTCTGGCGCTTCGGCCAGATGGGCTTCGATCAGACCGGCATCGTCGCGCGAAACCAGCCACTCATACAGCCCCTGAACGGCGAATTCCCGCGCACGGCGTCGGGCGCTGCGCTGCGGCGGCCGCGCAGCCATCTGGACGAGACGCGACGCCACGTTCAATCGTCCTCGAGATCGTCGGCATCTGACCCGTTGCCAAGACTCGAGATCGAGGCGGTCAGGTTGGCCATTTCGACCGCCACCCGTGCGGCATCGGCGCCTTTTTCTGTGGCGCGCGCCAAAGCCTGATCGTCGTCCTCGGTGGTAAGGATGGCGTTGGCGATCGGAATGGAGAAGTCGAGCGACACGCGGGCCACACCGGCTGCGCTTTCGTTGGACACGACCTCGAAGTGGTAGGTCTCGCCGCGGATCACCGCGCCCAACGCGACCAGCGCATCGAACTCGCCGGTCTGCGCGAGCTTCTGCAGTGCCAGTGGGATCTCGAGCGCGCCCGGAACGGTGCATACGAAGATGTCGTCTTCAGAGACCCCCAGACGCGTCAGGATCTCCAGACAGGCATCGCGCAGCGCTGTGCAGACCGGCTCGTTGAAGCGGGCCTGGACCACGCCGATTCTGAGGCCCTCACCGTCGGTACCGGCGTCAAATACGTCCACAGTCACCTCGCAAACTCACTCGCCGGACTCGAAGCCGACGATTTCCAGGTCGTAACCCGCCATGCTGGGCATCTTGCGCGGCTGCGACAACAGGCGCATCCGGCGTACTCCCAGGTCCTTGAGAATCTGCGCGCCAATACCGTAGGTGCGCAGATCCATTTTGCCTGCCCGCCGGCGCGCTGCTGCGTCGTCGGTGAGCCGCGACAGCGCCTCGAACTGCGCAAACATGCCGGCCGCCGGCACCGCACAATTGAGCATCACGAGCACACCGTGGCCGCGTTCGCGGATTGTGGCCAACGAGCGCTGCACACTCCAGGAATGAGTGCCGCGGTCGAGTTCGAGCAGATCGAAGACCGACGTAGGCTCGTGCACCCTGACCAGCGTCTCTTCATCGCCGCCGAACTCGCCCAGGGTCAGCGCCATGTGCGGCTGACCGGTGGGCTTGTCGCGATAGGCTGTCATCACGAAACTGCCGTGCGGCGTGCTGAGCTTGCGCACCGAGACCCGCTCGACGAGGCTCTCATTGGCGCTGCGATACTGGATGAGGTCGGCGATGGTGCCGATTTTCATACCGTGCTCGGCCGCGAACTCGATCAGGTCGGGAAGGCGGGCCATGGTGCCGTCTTCTTTCATGATCTCGCAGATGACCGCGGCCGGCGTCACGCCGGCCAGCGCACCGAGGTCGCAACCGGCCTCAGTATGGCCGGCGCGAATGAGCACGCCACCCGGCTGCGCCATGACCGGGAAGATATGCCCGGGCTGGACGATGTCTTCGGGCCGGGCGTGCCGTGCCACCGCCGCTGCAATGGTGCGCGCGCGGTCGGCCGCCGAGATGCCGGTGGTGACGCCGTCGGCCGCTTCGATCGACATGGTGAAGTTGGTGCCGGTGCGCGCGCCGTTGCTGCTGGTCATCAGCGGCAGGGACAACTGCCGGCAGCGCTCCTCGGTGAGCGTGAGGCAGATGAGGCCACGCGCATGCCGGGCCATGAAATTAATGGCCTCCGGGGTGACGAAATCGGCCGCGAGAACGAGGTCACCCTCGTTTTCGCGATCTTCTTCGTCAACCAGGATGACCATGCGTCCAGCTCGGAACTCGGCCAGGATTTCGGGAATGGATGAAAGCGACATACTCTTATTCTACCTGCTGGACCGGATGCTGCCGACGGCCTTCCGACTCGCGGTACGGGCGCGTATAGTCAGGCAGCCCCAGATGCCCCATCGAACCGCCGCCACTTCCGGATTCGCCCCAGCGACGACCCGCGCCGAGCACACGCCGTTTGACGGGCACAAGGCCTTCGGGACATTGCTGGCCGCTTCCCGCCAGAATGTCATCGACCACCTGAGATTCCTCGACAGTGAGCCCGAAGAAAGCTTCGACGGCATCGTCGAGGCCGCCCGGGCGAGCAGCGGCTGCCCGGTGGCGCTGCTCGCCCGGGCCGATGGCGATCGACTCTGGTTCAAGGCACGGGTCGGCTGGCCGTCATCAGAGATCACGCCGACATCTACCGCTCCTTGCAAGGAGATCCTGTCCAGTGACCAGCCGCTGCGAATTGCCGACGCATCGCTTGACGCCCGTTTCTGCACCGCCGAACGGGTGCGCGGCCAGTGCATTGCGAACGCGCCGCTTGTCCAGCAGCTGGGTCAGCCCGACCCGTCCGGGCGCCACCTGCATACGGTGCTTGATCAGGGCCTGCGACTGCGCCGACATCTGACGGGCGTGGGCGTGGGCGTGGGCGTGGGCGTGGGCGTGGGCGTGGGCGTGGGCGTGGGCGTGGGCGTGGGCGTGGGCGTGGGCGTGGGCGTGGGCGA
>JAYVOV010000598.1:0-3638 GCA_043757735.1 Burkholderiaceae bacterium | reverse complement strand
GTCAGGCTAGTGCGCATCACAAAGCGCGTCTGTGCGCTCGCGAACGCTGCTGCCGTCCAGATCCAGCGCTTGGGCAGGCGCAATGCAGGGATTGCGGGTACTCGGCTGCGGGTGCCGACCTCACGTATACGGCCATGTCCGGTAATCAGCGACCAGGCGGACCACGCCGTGGACCGTCGGCGCGCAAACCTGCCCGGGCAGGTCATTCGCGAAAAGTCCAGGCCAGCAGCCCCATCCGATTGAACTTCGAGATCGTGGCGCTGTTGTTGAAGATGACCGCGCTGATGTTTTCGGCACCGAGCAACCGGAAGAAACCGGCCGGGATCTCCTTCGGTCCCCAGCGGTGAACGTCGACACGGCGGTAACGCTCGCGCGCATCACGGGCGCGGATCAGGGCGCCGTAATCTTGGTCAGGACGGTCGCGGATCACGACGACCAGGATGGCCTCGGACTCGGATTGCAGCCAGAGGACCTCTTCCGCGGCCGCCAAGGTCTGCGGCGTTCTGCAGTACGCCGCCAGGGCGTTGAATCGCAACTCGCTGATGTCTTGAAGCGGTGCCATTCAGGACCCCGCCGATGATCGTCGAGAAGCTGTCGATAGACACCGATGTGGAGTGAAAAGTGTCCCAGTTCATGCGCCGTCCCGAAGCGCTCACGGCAAGCCGAGCGGCCGTCTGCGTTCAAGGCAATGAGCGGTCGCTTCGTCGCGAAGGACACGGCGTCAACCTCGAGCGCCTGCCAGGCTGGATCGCTGATCAGGTGCAGCCCGTCCTCGAGGCGGCGCTGTCTCGCGACGGCCTGCAGGCGACGCTAGAAATCGGCGGGGCGGAGCGCGCGAAGCGCTCTCGGCCGACTACGCGAACCTGCTGGCGGACCAGGTCATGATGGGAAATGCACTCCCGTTCGATGGGCTGTTGCAGGCTTGCGCCGAGGTTGCAGCCCGTGCCAACGCGGCGCTGGATGCGGCAAGACGTTCAGGCTGATGCAGGGGATCTCGGAGTACTTGATTGCCACGCCGCTGCGTGAGGTTCTGTCGTCAGCCGCTGTCGGCGGAAGTGATGACCAAAAGCGTCGGCTGCGTTACAACGCGGTCACGCGAGCAAAGCACCGCTCAAGCCCCTTCACTCATGCCAGGGCGGTCTTCACCTTGTACGATGACAACCACGCTCTGACACGTGCTGACCCGTTGGGGTCGCAGTTGAAAATTGTGGGGGTATGTGAGGGGGTGCGAATAAAATACTAAAGACAAAATATCAATAAAATAAATAAGTTGAGAAATAAATGAAACTTGCCACCTGGAACGTCAACTCGCTCAAGGTTCGCCTGCCGCACCTGCTCGACTGGCTGGCGGCTCAGCCGATCGACGTCATCTGTCTGCAGGAAACCAAACTCACCGACGACAAATTCCCGCGCGAGGCGATCGCGCAGGCTGGCTACGAGGTGGTGTTCAGTGGTCAGCCTACCTACAACGGCGTGGCCATTCTCACGCGCCGCGACACGGTCGGCGCAGCCTCGGATGTCGTCATCGGCAACCCCCTGCATGCCGATCCACAACGCCGCTTGATCAGCGCGACCGTAGCCGGCGTGCGGGTGGTCTGCGCGTACATCCCCAACGGACAATCACTTGACTCAGACAAGTATGTCTACAAGCTCGAGTGGCTGGATCGACTGATCGACTGGCTCGCGCCGCAGATCGCGCAAGGGGTGCCTCTGGTGCTGGCCGGCGACTACAACATCGCGCCCGAGGACCGCGATGTCCGCAACCCGGCCGAATGGGAAGGTCAGGTGCTGTGTTCAGCGCCAGAGCGCGAACGATTCGCGCGGCTGGTGCTGGGAGGGCTCGTCGACAGCTTTCGCCTGTTCGAGCAGCCGGAAAAAATCTTCACCTGGTGGGACTACCGACAGATGGCATTTCGGCGCAACAACGGCCTGCGCATCGACCACCTGCTGGTCACCCAGAACCTGCGTTCGCGGGTGCTCGGCTGCCATGTCGAGCGCGATCTGCGCAAACGCGAGCAACCCTCCGACCACGCGCCAGTGGTGGTGGAACTGGCCCCAGCCTGACGCGCCAGACTGCCAGACTGCCTGACTGCCCGCCACGGCAGACATCAGTCGTCGTCCAGGTGCAACTCCTGGATCTTGCGGGTGATGGTATTGCGACCGATGCCCAATCTGAGTGCTGCATCGATGCGCCGGCCTCTGGTGTGCCGCAACGCGGTGCGGATCACCGCGCTTTCAAATTCACGGGTCAGTTTGTCCATGAGATCGCTGTGGCTGGCGGTTTGGCCTTCGACCGCATGGGCGGTCTGCGCCGCCAGCAGCGCCGACACTTCGCGCTCGAGCAGTGCGGCCCACCGGGCAGCCTGGGCGGTCGCCGCACCCATATCGCCAAACCCGACGGCAACCCCGGCCTGGCCCGAACCGCTGGAACCCGCGAACGGCTGCGCGCCGAGCGGCGCCACGGTGCCGAAGCCGGACTGGCTCGGTGCTGTCGGATGAACATTGCCTGCCGCTGGCGAAATACCCGGAGTGCCATGGGACAAGTTGCCCGCCCAGCCCGACGCAGCGTGCTCACCGCCCCCTGGGGCCGACGATTGCCCGCCAACCCAGAGACCGGTGCTGCCGTGATCTGTCGCGCCCGCCAGAGGCGATGCAAAACCCGCCGCCTGCAGATGGCGGGGGTCACCCGCCTCGGCCTTGATTTCAGGCGGAAGATCTTTGATGCCGACCGTCTGACTCGGCGCCATCACCGTCAGCCAGTGGCAGACGTTCTCGAGCTGGCGCACGTTGCCTGGCCAGCCGAAGCCGCCCAGCGCACCATTGGCTTCTTCGGTCAGACGTTTGGGCTCGACCCCGAGCTCGCGCGCACTGCGCTGCAGGAAATGGCGCGCCAGCAGCGGCACGTCTTCGGTGCGCTCGCGCAGCGCCGGCAGACGCAGGCGGATCACGTTGAGGCGATGGAACAAGTCTTCGCGGAACAGCGCCTTGCGCACCCGGTCTTCGAGATTCTGGTGCGTGGCCGCGATCACCCGTACATTGGCGCGCATCGGCTGATGGCCGCCAACCCGATAAAACTGCCCGTCAGAGAGCACGCGCAGCAGGCGGGTTTGGAGATCCTGCGGCATGTCGCCGATCTCGTCCAGGAACAAGGTGCCGCCTTCGGCCTGTTCGAAGCGCCCGCGCCGCAATTGCTGAGCGCCGGTGAACGATCCGCGCTCATGGCCGAATAATTCTGATTCCAGAAGATCACGCGGAATGGCTGCGGTATTGAGCGCCACGAAGGCTTGCCCGGCCCGCGGACTGTGATCGTGCAGCGCGCGCGCCACCAGCTCTTTCCCGGTGCCGGACTCCCCGGTGATCAGCACCGTCACGTGCGAATGCGAAAGCCGCCCGATGGCTCGGAACACCTCCTGCATTGCCGGCGCCTTGCCCAGGATTTCGAGATCACCCTCGACGACCTCGTCGGCCACCTCTTCTGGCGCGCTCTCCTGCACTGCCCGGCGGATCAGTTCGACCGCTTTGGGCAGGTCGAAGGGCTTTGGCAGATATTCAAATGCCCCCCCCTGAAAGGCCGAGACCGCGCTCTCGAGATCCGAGAAGGCGGTCATGATGATCACCGGCAGGGTGGGCCTGCGCTC
>JAYVOV010000597.1:0-3650 GCA_043757735.1 Burkholderiaceae bacterium | reverse complement strand
GACGACCGAGGTCGGAAAGCCGATCGTAGTCGGCGGTGCCGAACGAAGCCTGGGCATGTCGAACCAGCAGAACAGCGGGCATCTGTGATTTCCTCAGGCCAGCCAGGCACGGGCATTGCGGAAGATCCGCATCCAGGGGGAATCCTCGCCCTGCGCCGGATCACGCCAGCTCATCTGGACACTGCGAAAAACCCGCTCGGGGTGCGGCATCAGGATGGTCGAGCGACCATCCTGGGTGGTGAACGCGGTGAGCCCGTCGGGTGAACCGTTCGGATTTGCCGGATAGCGCAGCGCCGGACTGCCATCGTTTTCGACGAAGACCATCGCTGCCAAGGCGCTGCTGCGCTGCCGTTCGCTGTCGAAATGCGCCTGGCCCTCGCCATGCGCGACGACGATCGGCACGCGCGAGCCGGCCATGCCCGAGAACAGAATGGAGGGTGATGCCAGCACCTCGACCTGGACCAGACGGGCCTCGTACTGCTCGGACCGATTGCGCAGAAAACGCGGCCAGTGCTCGGCACCCGGAATGATCGACTTGAGCAGCGACATCATCTGGCAACCGTTGCACACGCCCAGGCTGAAGGTGTCGGCACGCTGGAAAAATTCGGCAAACGACGCAGCCAGCTCGGCATTGAACAGGATGGATCGGGCCCACCCGGCGCCGGCGCCCAGCACATCGCCGTATGAGAATCCGCCGCAGGCCACCACGCCTTTGAAGTCGCGCAGCAGGTGGCGCTTGGTAAACAGGTCGGTCATGTGGACGTCGTAGGCGTCGAACCCGGCACGATCGAAGGCCGCGGCCATTTCGACCTGGCTGTTGACGCCTTGTTCGCGCAGTATGGCCACCCGCGGTCTGGCACCCATGGCGATGAAGGGCGCTGCGATGTCCTGCGCCGGATCGAAGTTGAGCTGCAGGCTCAAGCCTGGATCTGCCGTGTCGCGAATGCGCTCGAATTCCTCCTGGGCACAGTGCGGATTGTCGCGAAGCGCCGCGATCCGCTGGCTGGTCTGCGCCCAGCAGGCCTGCAGTTCGACCCGCTCTTCGCTGTAGATGCAGCGGCCGTCGCGATAGAACTCGATCGCATCACGCGCCTGCGGCGTGCCAATCACGTGCGAAAACGGCGACAGACCGTGGGCGCGCAGCACGCCCAGCACCGCGTCACGGTCATCGGCCCGAACTTGAATCACCGCACCGAGCTCTTCGTTGAACAGCGCCTTGATGGTCAGCTCATCGCGCTGCACCGCCACCTGCTCGGGCCGGATCTTGAAGTCGCCCCAATCGGCCGAGTGCGGGTCGATGGTCAGCAGATCGATGTTGGCCGCGATGCCGCAATGGCCCGCAAACGCCATTTCGCACAGGGTGGCGTACAGACCACCATCGGAGCGGTCGTGATAGGCAAGCACCCTGCCCTCGGCCGCCAGGCTGCCGACCGCCCTGACCAGACTGGCGAGCAAGGCTGGCGAGTCCAGGTCGGGCGCCTGGTCACCGATCTGGCGCGTGACCTGGGCCAGGGTGCTGGCGCCCATCCGGCTGCGTCCCTGACCGAGATCGATCAGGATCAAGGTGGTGGCGGTGTCGGCCACCAGTTGCGGCGTCAGCGCCCGGCGCACGTCCGGGACCGGCGCGAAACCGGTGACGATCAGCGAGGTGGGCGATGTAACCCGCTTATCCGTGCCGTCACGGGCGCGCCAGACGGTGCGCATCGAGAGCGAATCCTTGCCGACCGGAATGGCGATGCGCAATTCACGGCAAAGCGTTGCGCAGGCGTCGACCGCATCGTAGAGATCCGCGTCTTCAGCGGGGTCGCCGCAGGCAGCCATCCAGTTGGCCGACAGCTTGATGGCGGTGATATCGGTGATGGCCGCAGCGGCCAGATTGGTCACCGCTTCGCCGACGGCCATCCGCGACGCCGCGCGCGAATCGATGACCGCGAGCGGCGTGCGTTCGCCCATCGACAAGGCCTCGCCAGCGTACCCGACGAAATCTTTGAGTCCGACGCCGCAGTCGGCAACCGGCACCTGCCAGGGGCCGACCATGGGATCACGCGCGCACAGCCCCCCCACTGATCGGTCGCCGATGGTGATCAGAAAGCTTTTGCTGGCCACCGCAGGAAAGCTCAGAACCAGTCGTGCGACCGCCTTCAGATCGAGGCCGACGCAATCGACCTGCGGCAGCGCACGCACGCGCCGCCGGCCCTCGCGATGCATGCGCGGCGGCATGCCCAGCAGCACCTGCATCGGCATGTCGACCGGTTTGCCGCCATCCGGCGCGCGCAGCACGAGCTGGCCGTCGCTGGTGACGGTGCCCACCACCTCATAAGGGCAGCGCTCGCGCGCGCAGATGGCGTCTAAGTGTTCGAGCGCGCCTGGCGCTATGCTCAGCACGTAGCGTTCTTGCGATTCGTTGCACCAGATCTCGGCCGGCGACAGGCCGGACTCTTCAAGCGGCACCCGGGCCAGTTCGAACACTGCCGAGCGCGCGGCCCCGTGGACAAGCTCCGGGAAGGCATTCGACAAGCCGCCGGCACCGACGTCGTGTAGCGACAAGATGGGGTTCTCGTCGCCCAGCGCCCAGCAGCGGTCGAGGACTTCCTGGGCCCGCCGCTGGATCTCGGGATTGCCGCGCTGGACGGAGTCGAAGTCGAGCTGCTCGGTATTGGCGCCGGCGCCCATGCTTGACGCTGCACCGCCACCGACGCCGATTCGCATGCCTGGACCGCCGAGCTGCACCAGCAGCGAGCCTTCAGGCAGATCGTGCTTGCCGACATGGCGGGCGTCGATGTCGCCGACGCCGCCGGCGATCATGATCGGCTTGTGATAACCACGCACCTGGCCACCGATGTTCGCCTCAAAGGTGCGGAAGTAGCCCAGCAGGCATGGCCGGCCGAATTCATTGTTGAACGATGCCGCGCCGATCGGCCCGTCGATCATGATCGACAAAGGACTGGCGATGCGTTCGGGCGCGCCGTAGGGGGCTTCGGCCACGGCTGCGGCAGACGACCCAGCCGCCGACGCCGATGACGCCCCGGATGACACCCCTGACGACGCCCGCGTAACATCCCGGGCACTTTCCCAGGGTTGCTCGAAGCCGGGCAGACGAAGATGGGAAACGCTGAAGCCGGTCAGCCCGAAGCGCGGCTTCGAGCCGCGCCCGGTCGCCCCTTCATCGCGAATCTCGCCGCCCGCCCCAGTGGCCGCGCCCGGCAATGGTGAGATGGCAGTAGGGTGGTTGTGGGTCTCGACCTTCAGCAGGCTGTGCAGCAGGACCGGCTGTGCGCGATACAGGCCATTGGTGTGCTGCTGGCGGGCGTGGAAACGCTGCACGGGCACACCCTCCAGAACTGCGGCGTTATCTGAGTACGCGACGATCGTGCCCGCCGGATTGGCGGCGTGGGTGCTGCGGATCATGCCGAACAAGGTCTGGTCTTGGGCGAGTCCGTCCATCGTCCAGCTGGCGTTGAAGATCTTGTGACGACAATGTTCTGAATTGGCCTGCGCGAACATCATCAGTTCGACGTCGCTGGGATCGCGGCCGGTGCGACCGAAGGCCTCGAAGAGGTAGTCGATTTCTTCGTCTGACAGGGCCAGGCCCAGGCTCTGGTCAGCTCTGACCAGCGCGTCGCGACCCTGGACACCCATCGGGATGCGCT
>JAYVOV010000596.1:0-3650 GCA_043757735.1 Burkholderiaceae bacterium | reverse complement strand
TTCCGCCAGGGCACTACTTCATGATGGGTGATAACCGCGAAAACAGCCTCGACAGCCGGTTCTGGGGCTTTGTGCCGGAGGCCAATCTGGTCGGCAAGGCGTTCTTCATCTGGATGAACTTCAGCGACTTCAAGCGAATTGGAAGGTTTCACTGATGAGATCTTTGCGCACACGTTCGGAACCGGGGCGAATCGGCCGGCAACGCGGCCTGAGTCTGTTCGGGTTGCTGTTTTTCGGGGTGATTGCGCTCGTTCTGGTCGTGATCGTGATGCGCGTGCTGCCGAGTTCTCTCGAATATTTTGCGGCCAAGCGAGCGCTCGACAAGATCGCGTCCATGCGCGAGACATCACCGCTTGAAATCCAGAAAGCCTTCGACCGGATCTCCGCCATCGAAGACATTGCTTCGATCACCGGCAAAGACCTTAAGGTCGTCAAGAACGGCAATGCCGTGACTATCAGTTTCGCCTATGAGAAAAAGGTGCCGCTGGTCGCCAACGCCAGTTTGCTGCTCGAGTACGAAGCGAGCGCCACTTCCAAGTGAGTCGCACCTGATGAGTACGGACGTGCTGCAACAGCGCCTCGGGTATAGATTCGGCGACCCGGCTCTGCTGCTGCAGGCGCTCACGCACCGCAGCCAAGGTCAGCCGAACAACGAACGGCTCGAGTTTCTCGGCGACAGCATCCTGAACTGCGTGATCGCCGCGCTGCTGTACCGCGCCTTCAACGACAGCGACGAAGGCGATCTTTCCCGCGTGCGGGCCAATCTGGTCAAGCAGCAATCATTGTACGAAGTCGCGGGGCGACTCGAACTGGGTCCCTATCTGCGTCTTGGAGAAGGCGAGGCCAAGAGCGGCGGCTTCCGGCGACCGTCGATTCTTGCTGATTGCGTCGAGGCTCTGTTCGGCGCGGTGTACCTCGATGGCGGGTTCGACGCCGCTCATGCGGTGATCGGCGCGCTCTATGCGCCTGTACTCAAGACAGTCGATCCGCGCACCCTCGGCAAGGACGCCAAGACCTTGCTCCAGGAATACCTTCAGGGGCGGCGCATGCCGCTGCCGATCTATTCGGTGGTCGCCACGCACGGCGCGGCCCACAACCAGACTTTCGAGGTCGAGTGCGGTATCCCCAAACTCGGCATCACCGTTCTGGGCGGCGGCGGCAGCCGGCGCGCCGCCGAGCAGGCAGCGGCCAAACTGGCCCTCGAACGGGCGCAGACCCTGTCCCCGACGCCGGCACGCCGCAGTCGCGGCAAGAGTCCGGCAGCCGCGAATTCGCTGCCCGCGAACGCCGACATCAACGCGAACGCGAGCGCCAACGCGCACGCCACCGCCACCGCCGACACCACCGCCGACACCACCGCGAACGTCAACATCAACGCCCACAATTCACAGCCGATCTGATGACTTCAACTGCTTCCAGCCCCGAACACCGCTGCGGTTACGTGGCCATCGTCGGTCGGCCCAATGTCGGCAAATCGACGCTGATGAATCGTCTGATCGGCCAAAAGCTGTCGATCACATCACGCAAGGCCCAGACCACGCGTCACCGCATTCTGGGTGTCCTGTCGCGGCCTGACGCGCAGTTGCTGTTCATCGACAGCCCCGGCTACCAGACGCGTTCGATGGGCGCGCTCAATCGGGTGCTCAACCGAACCTCGCAGCAGGTGGCGGCCGATGCCGACGTCGTCGTGATGGTCTGCGATGCGTCGAACTGGAATGACGGCGATCGTCAGATGGCGATGCTGCTGCCGACCGGCCGGCCATTGCTGCTGGCTGTCAACAAGACCGATGCAACTGCCGACAAAGCCCGGATCGGTCGCGTGATCTCCGAAGCGAGCGCCACGCGTTCCTTTGACGAGATCGTGCCAATCAGCGCCCAGAACGGCCATCAGGTGACGCTGCTGGCCGATCTGTGTGCGGCGCGCCTGCCGGTGGCTGCGTCGATGCTCGACGCCGAGGCGCTGACCGATCGCAGCGAACGCTTCCTGGGCACGGAACTGATCCGAGAAAAACTCTTTCGCCTGCTCGGCGACGAACTTCCCTACGAGAGCACCGTGGTGATCGAGAAGTTTGAAGAACTGCCCAACCTGCGACGTGTCTTCGCGACCATCATCGTTGCGCGCGAGGCGCACAAGCCGATGATTCTCGGCGCCGGCGGCGAGCGCATCAAGCGGATCGCGAGCGAGGCCCGTGTCGACCTCGAAAAGATGTTCGGCACGAAGGTCTACCTCGAACTTTTCGTGAAAGTGCGTGGCGGTTGGGCCGACAATGAGACGAGCCTGCGCGCCTACGGCTACGAATAGGGCACCCGCATGGGTAGTCCTTCGTCCAGGGTCGATCAGCAGGCCGCCTTTATGCTGCACAGTGTCCCGTATCGCGAAACCAGCCTGATCGTCGATCTGTTCACCCGCGAGTACGGCCGAGTTGCAGCGGTGGCCAAAGGCGCCCGGCGCCCCCATTCGGCGCTGCGGGGTGTTCTGCTGCAGTTCCAGCCGCTCGCGGCAGGCTGGACGGGGCGCAGCGAACTGCGCACGTTGACCGCTGCGCAGTGGGTCGGCGGCATGGCCAATCCCCAGGGCGACGCGCTGTTGTGCGCGTTCTACCTGAACGAACTCCTGATGAAGCTGCTGCCACGCGAAGATCCGCACGCCGAGCTGTATGACGGCTACGTCCAGGCGCTGCTGGAACTCGGCGCCGGCGCACCGCTCGACGACACCCTGCGCCGCTTTGAGTGGGTGCTGCTGCGCGAGACTGGCTATGCCCCAGACCTGAACTTCGACACGCACGATGCGCCGATCGACGCCGCCCGGCACTACCGCTGGCAGCCCTCGACCGGATTCGTGGCGGCCGAGCCCGGCGGCGCATCGTCGGCCGGGCTGGTGAGCGGCGAGACACTGTGCAGTCTGGCTGCCGGCAGTTTTGAGTCCACTCGCGCGCGGACCCAGGCAAAATACCTGACTCGCGCCATCCTTGCCCATCACCTGGACGGTGCGACGCTGAACACCCGACAGATCCTCATCGACCTGCACAAACTATGATTGAACTCGGCGTCAACATCGACCACGTGGCCACAATCCGTCAGGCGCGACGCACCCACGAGCCCGACCCGGTCTGGGCCGCCGTGGAGGCGCATCTCGGCGGTGCCGACGGCATCACCGTGCATCTGCGCGAGGATCGCCGGCATATTCAGGACGAGGATGTGCGCCGCCTGCGCGATCTCACCCACATTAAACTCAACCTCGAGATGGCGGCCACCGACGAGATGCTGACCATCGCCAGGCGACTCCACCCGGAGATGGCGATGCTGGTGCCAGAGGGGCGTCACGAGGTGACTACCGAAGGCGGCCTGGACATCGCCAGCCAGGAGTCGCGTATCAGCGGGATTGTCGCGGCCTTGGCGGACGCCGGCATCATGACCAGTGTCTTCATCGATGCTGACCTTGCCCAGGTCGAGGCCGCGGCGCGCGTTGGCGCACGCGTCTGCGAAATCCATACCGGCCCCTATGCGCATGCGTTTCACTCGCAGGGGCGCGATGCCGAAAGCGCGCCGGTGGTCATTGAACTCGCCCGTATCCGCGCGGCCGGCAATGCGGCGCGCGCGCTGGGCATGCGCTTCAATGCCGGCCACGCCTTGAACTATTTCAATGTGCA
>JAYVOV010000595.1:0-3668 GCA_043757735.1 Burkholderiaceae bacterium | reverse complement strand
GCTGCGCTGCAGCGCTGGCGCATCGACCACACGCCACCTTCATTGCCCGCATGCGAGCGCGGCGCCACTGCACAGTCCGATGCAACGAGCATCGGCATCGCCCACACCGGCCGCTGAAACTTACACTGCTTACTCGACCGCCATCCCGGCGGTTCAGTTCAACACGGTTTGTCTGACGCCGTGCACCACCGTGCCTTCGATCAGCTTCGGCTCGGCGTCAGATAAACGCTATTCGTCAGGCGTCACAACCCCCTCAGTAGTGGTACCGGAGCTGAGCTATCTGCAGCGTGTCGCCTTCCACCCGATAGACCATGCGATGCTCGTCGGAAATCCTGCGGGACCAGAACCCCGCAAGCGCATGCTTCAACGGCTCCGGCTTGCCTACACCGGAGAAGGGATCGCGCTTCACCTCCCGAATGAGCTTGTTGATTCGCTCAACCACTTTGCGATCCTGTTTCTGCCAGTACAGGTAGTCGTCCCACGCCTCATCAGCGAAGACGAGCTTCACTTGGCGAGCTGACGTACCCTACCCTTGCCCTCGGCAAGCTGGGTTACCGCAGACAAAAGGCGCCTGGCGTTCGCCGGGCTCCGAAGCAGGTACGCCGTCTCTTCCAGGGCCTTGTAGTCATCGAGCGAGACCATGACCACAGACTGTTCGCCATTGCGGGTGATGATGACTGGCTCGTGGTCCTCGCAGACCCGGTCCATGGTCTTGGCCAGGTTGGCACGGGCGGCGCTGTACGTGATTGCGTCCATTGGCTGACTCCTTGTACTAGTTATTGTACATGCTTGCTCTGCCTAGTACCGTCTGACATGTCGGTCAGCCGGACGCGCTACGTTGAACAAGACCGCTGCCGCGGTGCTTAGAACTCGATGAAGGCCATCGCATTTGATCGCCGTACCTTGACCGATGCGGGCATGTGCCCGTGCATCGATCGGGGAGATGGTGATGACGCCACTTCGACAACGCATGCTCAACGCGCTGGCCGACAGCGCTCGCAGCCATCAAGGAAATCGTCTCCCAGGCTGCGAACTGGACCGACGTCGACGGCTGGGAAAAGCAGATGCCGATCGCCGCGCGTGCGATCGACTCCGAGGATCGCGTCGAGGGCCTGAAGGCTTTCGTCGAGAAGCGCAAGCCGGTCTGGAAGGGGCGCTGAGGGTCCGGTTCCAGAAGGGGCACTGTCATTTGACAGGCGTGCTGACGCATCGTCTGGCGCGTTGGGGCCGGCATTCCGGGCTGGCCGGCACGCGCTGTTTCAACGGCGGGTCAGGTACTCTTTCATCTGATGGCCCTTTTGGTCCGAAGGCGCTCTATCGCGCGATCGGGGAACCTGGATATGGGCTGGACCGTCCAACAGGCACACCGTCCATGGGACGGGCAACGGAGGAAACATCGCATGGGACCGAATCTGGTCGACTACTTGCTGTACGAGAAAGAAGACAACGGCATCGTCTGGATCAAGTTCAACCGGCCGGAGCGGATGAACGCGCTGGTCGGGACGTCCGAGATGAACGGCACCGTCGCCAAGGTTGGCGAGTACATGCGCGCCGCCGACGACGATCCCGACGTGCGGGTGATCGTCCTGACCGGCGTGGGGCGCGGTTTCTGCTCTGGCGCCAATCTCGGCTCCAGCGGCGCAGCGGATGACTTGGGACCGGATTTCCCGGGCAGTCGCGGGTCGCATGAAGGACCGGACGCGGCGCGCCAGCATTTCTTCCACGGGTTCACCAACTTGCACCGCGACATCTCGCTGATCCGCAAGCCGACGATCGCGATGATCAACGGGGCGGCGGTGGGTTCGGGCATGGACATGGCGCTGCATTGCGATGTGCGTATCGGCTGCGACAAGACCCGTTTCGTCGCCTATCACAATGCCGGCCAGATCATCGAGAACGGCGGCTGTTACTACCTGCCGAAGATGATCGGCCTTGGGCGCGCGCTGGAGTTTGCCTACACCGGCAACATGGACGCCGACACCGCCTATCGTTGGGGCATGATCAACCACCTGGTTGCGTCGGAGGAACTGGAACAGTTCACCCGCGATCTGTGCGCGCGCATGATCGCCATTCCGCCGCTGGTGCAGTGGATCAGCAAGCGGGTGATGCGCGCGGCGCTGGACAGCACCCTGGAAACCACGATGGTGCTGACGTCCAACGCTGGCGGCATCCTGAACCAGTCGGCGGATGCCACTGAAGCGCGCAAGGCCTTCATGGAAAAGCGCAAGGGCCAGTTCAAAGGGGTCTGAACCGGCCTGGGCAGTCCCTCGAACGGGCCGGGTGGTCATGCCAGAAGTCGCCATTGCGAACAGACAGTTGCTCGGGGGATGGTCATGGGGTTCAAGGATTTGCGGCTCGCTGACGCGTGCGCGGCCGATGGGGAACTCCTGCTCGCCGCCCGCGGGCGAAGGCGTCATCGAGGTGATCGCCCCGAGCGAGATCTGGACGGCGTTGCTGTCGGCGGTGCCGCCGCCGCCGGCTGGCCGCCTGCCTTCCTCGGCGACCCCTGGTACTACATGGTCGACTTCGACATCCGCGAACAGGCGAGCGAGATCGACACCAGCCGGGTCGGGGTGCACATCTTGTCGGGTGAGTACGACTACAGCGGCACGGTCGAACTGGGCCGGGCGGCGCATGAGGCCATCCCCGGCTCCACGTTCGCCGAGATGCCGGGCCTGGGGCACTTCCCGATGAGCGAGGACCCGGAGGCGTTCCTCGAGCAGCTCCTCCCCGTGCTCGACTGCGTCGCGTCGCAACGATGAGCGATCCCGATCTCGACGCTTTCCCCGTGGTGGTCCGAGGGCACGCGTTCGAGGGCTTCCAAGTGGGCCAGGCGTGGGTCCACCACTGGGGTCGCACGCTGGCCGACGGGGACACCGCGCACTTCTCCACGGCGATGTGCAACTGAAACCCGTCATTGCCCCAAGCGCAGCTGTGGGCGCCGGCGCGAAAATGCCTGAATATGGCCGGTCTGAAAATGCTGATGGTTAGTGAGCCGGCGCGCGCTGAACCACGAGTGGGTTGGCGCCGAGACTGGGCGTGTTCAGACCTCGACCTGGTCCTTGGATCGGAAGCTCTTGCCCTCGATGAGGACTGTCTCGGCGTGGTGGAGCAGGCGGTCCAGGAGTGCCGAGGTGAGGACGGCATTCTTGTCGAAGATGCTGGCCCAGTTTTTATAGATTCTGTTGGTAGTCACCAGCGTGGCACCTTGCTCGCCCACCAGGCCTGCCAGCGCTGCAGTGTCTGACGTGAGACGCCCAACTCGGCACCCAGACGATCGCCCGTTGGAGTCGATCCCGTGCGCGAGGCCGACACCAGCACCACCGCAATCGCCAGGTACACCCGCCCGCCGGCCCAGGAAGCGCACCGTCAGCGAGGTCGAGCGCTTGCGGCACAGCGCACAACAAAAGCTCAGCCGTGATGAATAATCGCCGCGCATGCTGCGCGGGCAGCCTCGCGGCTTGCGAGGGTAGTCGGCTCGGTGCAGATCGCCACCGCATCGACAGCCGTCGGCACGACATTGCGCCGCGAACTCGGGGTCGATGCGCACAAGCAGGGTGAGGAACTTCGGGTCTTGCAGCAAGGCATGGCACACTGGATTGATCCCTTCTGGTGGTCGACGCAGGCGCGCGGCGGTGCTGCGCGACGTAACAGCCAGCCGCCCCCCC
>JAYVOV010000594.1:0-3687 GCA_043757735.1 Burkholderiaceae bacterium | reverse complement strand
ACGGGCCGCCCCAAAGCAGCGCGGTATTGCGCTGGATCGGCGGTCGGTAGAGCACGAAGTCACCGTAGCGCTCGACGAGGTACCGCTTGATCTCGTCGTTGCTCATGCCCGAAGCGATCAGCTCATGCACCTGATTGCGCAGGTCGACAGCGAGATCGGCATTTGAATCTGCCAGGCTCTGGTTCTGGCAGACCAGGCAGCGGAGCTCTTCGGAGAGCGACTTCAGGCGCACCTGAGCAGCAGCGTCGAGCGGCGCCAGCGGCGCAGCCTCGGCTGGCGTCGGACCGGGAGGTGCTGGCGTTTGCGTCATTGCGCTTTAAGCCGGGTGATCAACGGGATGAGGCGCCGTTCGATCACTTCGGCCGTCAATGGGCCTACATGCTTGTCGCGGACGATGCCAGCCTTGTCGATCACGAAGGTTTCAGGGGCACCGTAAACGCCCCAGTCGATGGCCGCCTTGCCGGCACGATCGCTGACGCTGAGCCAGTAGGGATTGCCGAGTTTGGCCAGCCAGGCTTGCGAGGCTTCCGGCGCATCCTTCCAGGCGAAACCCACCACCGGTGCAATGCCCCGGCGCGACCACTCGTTGAGCAGTGGATGTTCGACCTGGCAGGCCGCGCACCAAGATCCCCAGACATTGAGCAGCCAGACCTGGCCCCGCATCTCGGCAGGCGACCAGTTGCGGCCTTCGGCGCCCAGCACTGCAACGATGGCCGCCGGCGCGGGCTTGCCGATCAGCGGCGACGGGATTTCGCGCGGGTCGCGATCGAGCCCTTTGAGCAGGAACCACGCGATGCCGGCGAACAAGGCCAGCGGCAGGATGAATTTGAGCGCTCTCATGGTGTGGTCAGGTCATGGCAACGGTCTGGGTGCGCCGCGCGGTGACGCGGCGGTAGCGGGCGTCGAGTGCGGCGCACAGGCCACCCAGCGCCATCAGCACGCAGCCCAGCCAGATCCAGTTTACGAAAGGCTTCACATGAACCCTGACTGCCCACGCGCCATCGGGCAGTGGCTCGCCCATGGACAGGTAGACATCGCGCAGCAGACTGCGGTCGATAGCGGCTTCGGTCATTGACTGACGTGAGGCGCGATAAACGCGTTTCTCGGGGCTGAGCACGGCTATCGTCGATCCGTCACGGCTCAGGGTGAAGCGGCCGCGGGTGGCGTCGTAGTTGGCGCCTTTGACCGGTTCCAGGCTGTCAAAGCGCAGTGAATAACCCGACGCCTGCAGGGTGCTGCCCACCGCCAGGCGCTGCTCGCTCTCGGTTTCGTAGCTCTTGACCAGGGTGACACCGATGACGAACACAGCAATGCCCACGTGCGCCAGGTTCATGCCCCATTGGCTGGCCGACAGCAGCCGCAGACGGCGCCACTGCAGCGAGCCGCCGGCACGCAGCGCCTGAAGCAGGCCGGCGCTGGTCGCGGCGATGATCCAGAAGGCGAACAACAGGCCCAGGCTGGTCAGCGGGCGAAATCCGCCCATGGTGAACGGCAGCAGCAGCGCGGCAGCCACCGCCACGCCAAAGGCCCAGCGCAAGCGTCGCGCCAGGTCCGGCACTTCGGCCGCGCGCCAGCGGGTCATGGGTCCGACGCCCATCAGGAACAGGGCTGGCGCCATCAGCGGATAGAAGACCGCATCGAAATAGGGCGGACCGACCGAGATCTTGCCCATGCCGAGGGTGTCTAGTGCGAGCGGATAGAGCGTGCCCAGCAGCACTGACGCCATCGCAACGACCAGCAGGATGTTGTTGGCCAGGAGCATCGATTCACGCGAAACCAGCGCGAATCCGGACCCGCTGGCGATGCTGGGCGCGCGCCACGCAAACAGCAGCAGCGAGCCGCCGATGACGATGGCCAGGAAGACCAGAATGAACACGCCGCGGGCGGGATCGGTGGCGAAGGCATGCACCGACGTCAGCACGCCCGAGCGCACGAGGAACGTGCCCAGCAAAGAGAGACTGAAGGC
Source organism: Burkholderiaceae bacterium (assembly GCA_043757735.1). Taxonomy (GTDB): domain Bacteria; phylum Pseudomonadota; class Gammaproteobacteria; order Burkholderiales; family Burkholderiaceae_E; genus Quisquiliibacterium. The sequence goes on along the minus strand of JAYVOV010000594.1, from coordinate 1,721 downwards.
CAGAATGGCCAGCAGCACGGTCCAGCTTCTAAAGGCGCCGCGTTTTTCAGTGACCGCCAGCGAATGGATCAGCGCCGTGCCGACCAGCCAGGGCATGAACGAGGCATTTTCGACCGGATCCCAGAACCACCAGCCGCCCCAGCCGAGTTCGTAGTAGGCCCAAAACGAGCCCAGGCAGATGCCCAGGGTCAGGAAGCACCAGGCGACCGTGGTCCAGGGCCTGGCCCAGCGCGCCCAGGCTGCATCGAAGCGGCCCTCGAGCAGGCCCGCCACCGCGAAGGCGAAGGCCACGGCAAATCCAACGTAGCCCATGTACAGAAGCGGGGGGTGAAATACCATGCCGGGATCTTGCAGCAGCGGGTTGAGATCGCGGCCATCGCGGGCCGCCGGGATCAGCCGCTCGAAGGGGTTGGAGGTGAACAGCAGAAACAGCAGCAGCCCGCTGTTAAGCAGACCGAGCGTGCCCAGCACCCGTGCGCGCAGCGTCGCCGGCAGTGCGCCGGACAGCAGTGCAACCGCGGCACTCCAGCCGCTGAGCATCACCAGCCAGAGCAGCATCGAGCCTTCGTGCGATCCCCAGGAGGCCGCAACCCGATAGGCCAGCGGCAGCGACTGATTGGAATGCTGAGCCACCAGCGCGACCGAGAAGTCGTTGTTCACGAAGAGCGCAACCAGGCTGGCGCCGGCGAACATCACCAGTGCGAACCCGGACAAGGAGGCTGGCGCGGCGACGGCCATGAGACGGGGGTCACGGCGCCAGGCGCCGACCAGTGACAGCACGCTCATCAGCAGGCAGATCGGCAGTGCCAGAGTCAGCGCGAAATGACCGAGTTCAGCGGTCATGGCTTGGTGCTCCGCGATGCCTTGTCGAGAAATTCCTGGGGCGCGCCGACCGGGTGGCCTGCTCGTTTGAGGGCTTCGGCGGCTTCCGGCGGCATGTAGTTCTCGTCGTGTTTGGCCAGCACTTCACTGGCGCGAAACGAGCCGTCGGTCTGGACCTGACCCTGCGCGACGATGCCGCGGCCTTCCTTGAACAGGTCGGGAAGAATGCCCTTGTAGGCCACCTGAATGGTCTTGGCGTTGTCCGTGACGCGGAACACCACCGTGGTGCCATCGCCCTCGCGTTTGACGCTGCCGGTTTCGACCAGCCCGCCGATCCGAAAGGTCTTGCCTGTGGGCGCTTCGCCGTTGGCGATTTGGGTAGGCGTGAAAAAGAACACCAGATTGCTCTGGAATGCATTGAGCACCAGGCCCACGGCAACCGCCAGCGCGGCGATCCCGCTGGCAATCCAGATCATGCGCTTGTGGCGCGGCTTCATGAGTCATCCTCCTGCGATGCGTGGTCGAGCTGGGTCAGCGCATCGTTGCGCCGGCGGCGCAGCATGACGAGTTCGGCAATGACTGCGGCAGCCAGAACGCCGTACGAGCCCCAGACATAGAATCCGTAGCCGCCCATGTGAAAAAACGATGTCATGTCGATCTCAGCGCGAAGGGCCGACTTGCCGGCGCAACCATTCGCTGCCGGCTTCGCGCTCGAGGATGATGCTGCGCACCCGGTGCAGTGCGACCGCGATCGTGTAGAACCAGGCCGCGAACGCGATCACCAGCATGGCGGCCAGCATGGTCTGCGCCATCTTGGGCGCGCTGGTCAGCGACACGCTGGCGCCCTGATGCAGGGTGTTCCACCACTTGACCGAAAAATAGATGATGGGGACGTTGAT
>JAYVOV010000593.1:0-13868 GCA_043757735.1 Burkholderiaceae bacterium | reverse complement strand
GAAAGCGGGCAACGTGAGCGAGTCCGAGACGCGCCACGAACCGCCGATCGGGTGGTGGGAATGGTAGTGCACCAGCGGATGGCCGTGGATCAACCGGTTGAAGCTCGCCTGGTCTGATGGCGAAAGGGCGGCCTCGGGAAAGCTCACCACCCGGCGAGTGCCGGCAACCAGGTCGCCGATGCTCAACGTCGTGAGTTCGCAGGGGGCCAGTCGGGACGGGCCGTCCACGGCCTGGCGGATAAATCGGCCGGGGTCGTCGATCGTCGCGGCGTCGAGAACGGAGTCCAGCGCCCGTTCGATTTGCAGCGCATGAATTGCCCGCATCCCTGTGCTCCTCGCGCGGGCCGGGAGTACGCAATTTCACGTATTCCTCCGTACAATGTTCGAAACGCGACCCGGATGTCCCGTCGATTCCCTTGAGGAGACCTGCATGTACCTGCGCCAGTTCACCCGATCACTGCTGCTTTCGATGTTCGCCGCGATGACGTTCGCGACCCCATTCGCCGAGGCCCAGACCGTCACGCTCGACGGCAAGGTGTTCGTCGCCGACGCCGGCGTGAAAGGCAAGGCCGCCGACGAGATCGACGACGTCATCACCTTCGCCAATGGCCGCTTCCATTCCAGCACCTGCGACCAGTGGGGTTACGACAAGGGCGCCTACAAGGTGAGCAGTTCGGGCGACACGATGCGCTTCGAGGCCGAGACCAACAGCGAAAAATACGGCAAGTTGGTGTGGCAGGGCACCGTACGTGGCGGCGAGATCGAAGGCACCTTCATGCAGCACCCCAAGCCGGGCTGGTTCAATTCCAACCCGGAGCCGATCGAGCACTGGTTCAAGGGACGCGCGAAGAACTGACGCCTGGGACCGGATTCAGCCCGGCGCGCTCGGGCTCCAGACGCCAGAGCGAGAAATCGCCGAAATCTGCGTAGAGCAGCGCCCTGGGATGATTTGCGAGAAACACTTCTCGTGCCTGCTGCCCCCGCCCGCTGCCTGGCTCAAGCACTGCCAGGGTGGCGTGAGTTCCGGCGTGCCGCAGTCTGCGCACGAGGGCTCTTGCCTGATCGTCTGCGCGCGGGGGCAGCGCCTCGGCGGCATTGGGTCGCGGCTCGGTCATGAATGGCTCGGATTCGTTGCCGACGATCTTCAGGCTATCGCGAATATCGGCTCTCATCAGGCGATCGCGGTGTGCAATTTCGCACAGAACCGCGATTGATCGCTGGACGGCAAATTTGGCGGCTGGTGCTGATATCAACCGGCAGGCCGGATCGCGGGTGTGACGCGATACGCGGTCGCACGCGATCAGCCTGCTCCGGTTGTCCAGCGCTCGGATTTACCGTCGCACTCCGGGGTCGCGGGCCCTGCACTCGATCGACTCGATCTCGTCCTCGCGATCGAGTCGATCGCTGACCGCCTGCTTCATCGCCCAATCGACTCAGATGCAATCACGAATCGGGTGTGGGTGCACCAATGCTGCCGCGCAGCGATGCGTGACTGACGGTATCGCCAATCGATCGAAGCGGGCATGCGCCATCGCCCAATTGCATGCGGCACGCCGCGGCGTCAGCCTGCGCGGTCTGAAGTCCCGTGACCTGATTGCCGAGGGTCGGCGTTGACGTCCGGCCTGGTGGTCGACGCGTCGGTGAGCGCTGCGTGGCTGCTGCCCGAGGAGGCCACGCCCTATACAGAGTCAATGCTTCAGGCTACCGCCGACCATGAGGTATGGGTACCGGCGCTTTGGTTGCTGGAAATGGGCAACCTGCTGATCAGCGCGCAACGTCGCAAGCGCTTCGATGCAGCCAAACGGCGGGAACTCGTGATGGCCGCTTCCGCGTTGCGGCTGCGCGTCGACCCTGTGCCTGTTGCGATGGCCGACCTGGACGACCTCGCGGCGTCGCATCGTCTCACTGCCTACGATGCCGCGTACCTGGAACTGGCCATGAGGCGCAGTCTGCCGATGGCGACACTCGATCCGGTCATGCGCAAGGCCATGAAGGCAGCCAGCGTCGCGCTGGTTGCACTTTGAGGGCAAGCGACATGGGCATCACGTTTTCTGATCGAACCCGTTCGGGACCAGACCGAGTTCGATGCCCTGAATCTGCAGCGCCAGCGGCTTGGAATAGATCCGGCATTGCGCCAGGCCACCGGCCAGGAACCATAGGCCTGGTTGCGGGGTGCGCCGCCACATATTGTTGAGCTCCTGGCTCGATTCGTCGATGCCCCAGACCGGGCCGATGCGCTCGGCGATGTCCTCGCTCAGCAGGCGCGCCGCCATCTCGCGCTGACCCAGGTAGCCAGTCGCGGTGACCATCAGGTCAGCCGGGCGGCTAGTGCCGTCGCGCAGCTTCACACCACGAGGCCCGAACGACTCGATCTGCGAAAATTGCAGCATCTTGATCCGGCCTTCGGCAATCAGGTTCGAGCAGCCCACGTTGAAGTAGTAGCCACCACCGCGCATCTGGTACTTCAGCTGCCAGCCGATCCCGTCCTCGCCCTCGTCGACCAGAAAGCCTGCCGCCTTCAGGCCGTCGAGCAGAGGGCGATCGAGTTCGGCCGCCAGTGGATTGGTCAATCGGGCGGACTGCCTGGCCAGGGCCATCGGCGTGCCGATCGATATCAGGTCGCAATCATCGACACTGGGCCCTTCTTCGTAGGCCATGTACGGCAGCTGCGCCGTGGGCTCGACGTTCTGGACCATCGTAGGACTGCGTTGCACCAGGGTGACCTGGGCGCCGTGGGCCTCGAGATCTTGAGCGATATCGTGGGCGCTGGTGCCGGTCCCGAAGACCATCACCGGCCGGCCGGCCCAGGCGGCGGCGCCGGTGTATTCGCCTGAATGCATCACCGCGCCCTGGTAGGCCTGCAGACCCGGGATGCGGGTCTTGTCGGGCATCGAACTCACCCCGGTGGCCAGGATCAGATGCCGGGGATGCATGGTCCGCACTCGGCCCTCGGCCAGTCGCAAGGTGACGTTCCAACGACGCGCGTGCTCGTCGAATTGTCCGCTCACAAATTCAGTGGCGCTCCAGAGGTTGATCTCCATGGCCGTCACGTAATACTCGAACCAGCCGGCCAGCATGTCTTTTGAGATGTAGTCTGGCCAGGTGTCGGGGAACGGCAGGTAGGGCAGGTGGTTGACGTGGGTGCGGGTGTGCAGGCTGAGCGCGTGGTAGCGCTTGCGCCAGTTGTCACCGACCCGCTCGTGACGATCGATCACCAGCGTGTCGATATCGAGCTGGCGCAGGCGCGCGGCCACCGACAGCCCGGCCTGGCCGCCGCCGACCACCATCACCACCGGATCGCGGTCTTCGTAGGCCACCTGCGCGCGGCGCTGGTCGGCCCAGTTGGGCGCGGTGAAATCGCGGGGTTCGGTGTGACTGCGATTGCGCGGCCTGCGGCAGCGCTCTTCGTGTCCCGCGATCGCGTCAAGCGTGGTGGCCAGGCTCCAGGCCTGGCGCGGCGCGCCGTTCGGGCCGGCTTTGAGTCGCAGCACGCCCTCGCACGGCCCGACCGAGGTGTCGAAGGCAAACAGCACCTCGAGCACGCTTTCGCCGGCACGCTTGACCAGCCGCGGCGGCGTTCGGCGGGCCTCGATGCGGAAGTTCGCGGGATCGAAACGCGTCACCGACTGGACGAGCGCCTCGAGCACCGGGCCCCGCGCAGACAAGGTCAGCACATCCCAGGTCAGGGCCAGCAGGTCGCGCCAATGGCAGTCGGCCAGGAACAGCGGTGCGAGGGCGCTCGAGTCGCGCTGACTGAGCGCGCGCTCGAAGGCAGACAGCCAGGCGTTTGCTTCATCGAGCAATGCATGGCTGGTCGCCGTTGTCGTCGGCTGGGCGACCTGGGGCGAGGACTCGGGTTTCATTTACTGCTCCGATCTTCCAGAAAAACTCGACGGATCCACGTGATCAGGGCTCCGTCATCCATCAGGGCTCCGGCATTCATCAGGGCTCCGGCATTCATCAGGGCTCCGGCAACCATCAGGGCTCCGGCAACCTTGTGCAGGCCAGCTTACCAGCGCTCTTGTTCCGGTTGATCCGGCGCAGTCGCGATTCCCGCACGAGAAGCAGTCGGCTTCGATCCTGCGTCCGGTCACCCTGCCGCACCGATTCGTGTGGCGCCCGCGCAGCCCGGCGACGGAATAGGGTTTCTGGCAGGACCAGGCCCCGACGACAGGCACACAGCTTGCGGGTTTTGACACGAGTGCACGCCCCGTCTCTCGTAGAATCTTTCGATCGATCGTCCCTGAACCGTGCCGTGTCGGCGCGCACGGGGCCGTGCAACTGCCACCCCGACAGGGAAAATACCGCCATGAAGTTCATGTCATTCAACTTGATGCCTTATCGGTTTCTGCCGATGGACTTCCCGCAGCAGCACCGCTCGGTGTGGGTCGACATTCCTGGCGAGCTGTTCGACCCGATCAAGGGCAACCAGCTCTACAACGAGTATATGGACCAGCTGGAGTACGCGGCTGAACTCGGCTTCGATGGTATCTGCGTGAACGAGCATCATGCCAACGGTTACGGGCTGATGCCTTCGCCGAATATCATCGCGGCGTCGCTGGCTCGCCGCACCAAGGATGTCGCCATCGTGGTGCTGGGCAATTCGGTGGCCCTCTACAACCCGCCGCTGCGCGTGGCCGAAGAATTCGCCATGCTCGACTGCATCTCGGGCGGGCGGCTGGTGGCCGGCTTTCCGGTGGGCACCAGCATGGACACCAACTACGCCTACGGCCAGGTGCCCACCACCCTGCGCGACAAGTACTACGAAGGCGTCGAACTGATCCTCGAGGCCTGGAAGCGCAACGATGTGTTCGCCTTCAACGGTGAATACACCCAGCTTCGGTACGTCAACTGCTGGCCCAAACCAATCCAAAAGCCCTATCCGCCGGTGTGGATCCCCGGCGGCGGCTCGGTCGAGACCTGGGACTACTGCGCCGACAAAAACTTTCTCTACAGCTATCTGTCCTTCTCCGGCTACAAGAGGGCCAAGGTGTTCATGGACGGCTTCTGGGAGACGCTTACCCGCAAGGGGCTGCCGCTGAATCCGTATCAGGCTGGCTTCGTGCAATTCGTGGCGGTGGGCGATTCCGATGACGAGGTTGCCGAAAAATTCGGCCCGCATGCCGAGTGGTTTTTCAACAAGACTCAGCATGTGTACGGCGGATTTGCCGAGGCACCGGGCTATCGCACGCTGACCACCATCAAGCTGGGCATGGAGAGCCAGCAGAAGGGGCCGCGCATCATCGACACCACCTGGGCCGAGATGATCGAGCGGGGCACCGTGATCGCCGGTACACCCAAGCGCGTCACGGAGCAGATCGAGGATCTGGCGCGCACTCTCAATGTCGGCCACCTGGGCGTACTCGCGCAGTTCGGCGACATGCCGCACGACCGGGTGATGCTGAATCTGAAACGCATCGCCACCGAGGTCACGCCAAAGCTCAAGCATCTGTTCGATGACCAGTGGCAAGACCATTGGTGGCCCAAGCCGATGAATTCACCGCGCCTGCCGCAATCGATGCCGCAGACGCTCCAGGCCCGCGCGGCGGAAGTGCGGCCATGAGCGAAGCCCTCACCCTGCCGGGTCGGTCCTTGCCGGTCGAATGGCTGCGCGTCGGCCAGGGGCGGGCGTTGGTCTATCTGCACGGCGCCTTTGGCATGGAATGGTCGGCCCCGCTGATCGATGAGTTGAGCCGCGACTTCAGCGTGGTCGCGCCGCACATGCCCGGCTATGGCGCCAGCGAAGGGCTCGAGCGCATCCGTTCGTTCTACGATTTGTCGGTATGGCTCGATGAGGTGCTCGATGCCTTGAATTTGCCTGAGGTGCTGCTGGTTGGCCATGATTTTGGCGGCGCCGCCGCCGCCGAGTACGCGGCGCTGTTTCGTGGGCGGGTGAGCGGACTTGCACTGATCACACCGTACGGCCTGTGGCCCAAGGGCGAACCCTTGCCCGACATCTTCGGGCTGACGCCCGGTGCCCTGACCAAGCTGCTCTATGCCGATCCCACCGGCGCGCCGGCCAACGCCTTCAATGCGAAGAGCTCGGACAAAGCTCAGGAGACCGCTGACATCCTACGCCGCCGACAGGCACTGATCGCGGCAGCCAAGCTCATGTGGCCGATTCCTGACAAGGGCCTGCGGCACCGGCTGTATCGCATCAGCGCGCCCACGCTGGTGGTTGGCGGAACACAGGACCGGCTGATGGACGAGACCTATATCCGCGAGTTTACGGGGTCGATCGGCGGGGCCCGGATGAGCTTGCTGAACGCCGGGCACATGATTCCGCAGGAAGCACCTGAGCAGGCCGGCGCGGCGATCAGGGCGATGTTCGCGGGCTGAATACCCGCGGGGCAGGTTGCCTGGCCGGCGTCAACGCGCGCGTCAACCGGCGCCGTGCGGATCAGCTCAAATGCGCTCGGAACCAGTCGAGGGCGGCTGCGGTAGCCTGCGGGCGCAGCGACTGGTAGGGGTCGTAGTGCCGCCCCGCGAGGCTCACCAGCTTCTTGGGTTCAGCGGCCAGCGCGAACGCCTCGTGCTGCCACTGCACCGGGGTCTGCGTGTCGGCGTCGGCGATGATCATCAGCAGTGGCGTGGGTGCAATGCGCGCCACGAAGCTGATCGGCTCGTAACTGCGCATCAGCTCCAGGCTGCGCAGGGTGATCGCGTTCGGATAGACCCCCGATGTGTCGACGGCCCTGGCCCATTCTTCTGTCTCGGAGCCCGGCGTGGCCGGCCGGCTCAGCGCGGGTGCTTCACCCCGTGCGCGAGCGTCTCGGTCATCGGCCAGGCGCTGCTCGAATCGCGCCCGCCGATCGGCTGGCACCCAACTCTGAAACGTGCGTTCGCCCGAGACCAGCGGCACCTGGGCGACCAGGCAGCGCAGCCGCTTGTCCAGCGCGCCCACGGTCAGCACGTGGCCCCCGGCATAGCTGGTTCCCCACAGGCCCACGCGCGCGGGATCGACGAAGGGCAGCGTGCGTACGAAAGAAATCGCCCCGCGCATGTCTTCGACCTGGGCCCACGGATTGGTCTCGTAACGGGGCCAGCCGCCGCTGCGGCCCCAGTTGCGGTGCTCGTAGACGAGGCAGACGAATCCGGCTGCGGCGAAGTCCTGGGCGTACTGCGCCAGATCCATCTCGATCACCGCCGAAAACCCGTGACTGAGCACGATTGCCGGCAGGCGTATGCCGGCGTCTGATGGCGGTCGATAGAGCCAGCCATGCAGCTTCACCGAATCGCCATCGAAGAACAGGTCTTGCCGGTCCATGTATCTGCCCTTTCGCGGCCACTCAGAGGTAGGCGGCCGACAACTGACTGACCACATCGGCCCGGTGCAATTCCTCGCTGCTGCCGCCCATCACCAGCCGGCCGTGGCGCAGCACATAACCGTGGTCGGCCACTTTCAGCGCCATGGCTGCCATCTGCTCGGCCAGCACCACGGTGGTTTGACCGCGCCCCGCATATTCGGTGATGAACTTGAAGATCTGCGCAACGATGATCGGTGCCAGGCCCAGCGAGGGTTCGTCCAGCAGCATGAAGGATGGCTCGCGGATGGTCACGCTGGACAGAATCAGCATCTGCTGCTGACCACCGGAAAGCATGCCCGATTTGCCGTGCCGGCGATCCTTGAGTATGGGAAAGTTGCCGTAGACCTGCTCGAGCGCCTGCGCGAAGGGCGTGCCGCGCGGCCCGAAGCTCCAGGCCAGAGACAGGTTCTCTTCGACGCTCAGTCCGCGAAACAGGCGTCGCCCCTCCATCGCCAGCGAGATGCCTTGTCGTGCCCGCAGATGCACGGGCAGGCGGCTGAGGTCCTTGCCGTCGACGAGGATCTCACCCGCTGACACCGGCACAACGCCGGCAATGGCCTTCAGCAGTGATGACTTGCCTGCGCCGTTGGCGCCGAGCACTGCGGTGATCTGGCCCGGCCGCGCCGTGAGATCGATGTCGTGCAATGCCTGGATGTTGCCGTAGGCAACACTGACGCGTCGTAGTTCAAGCATGGGGGGTCTGCTGTATCCCGAGATAGGCCTCGATTACCGCCGGGTCGCGACGCATGCCGGCCATGTCACCGTGGTAGATCTCGCGCCCGCTGTCCAGAACCACTACGTCGTCGACGATGTCATTGACGAAGTCCATGTGGTGCTCAATCAGCAGCACAGACTTGTGTTGCGCCTTCTGATAGCGGATCACATCGGCCAGTCGGCCCAGCTCGCCCTCGGACAAACCGGCTGCGGGCTCATCGAGCATCAGCACCTGCGGATCGGCCATCAGCGCGCGGGCGACCTCGGTCAGCCGGCGATAGCCATAGGGAAGCGCCTCGATCAACTGGTCGGCGACATCGGACAGACCCGCCAGCGCCATCACTTCTTCGGCGCGCCTGAGAAGGTCGAGCTCTTCACGCAGCACGGCGGGCAGGCGCAGCGCGCTGGCCATCATGCCGCTGCGGTAGCGCAGATGCGCGCCGAGCAGAATGTTCTCGCGCACGGTGAAGCTGGGGACCAGGCGCGGATCCTGGAAGGTTCGTACCACACCGCTGGCAGCGATCTGGTGGATCGGCTGCCCGGCGATGTTCTCGCCCTTAAAATGGACTTCGCCGGCAGCGGGGGTATAGACGCCGCTCACCACATTGACCAGGGTGCTTTTACCTGAGCCATTGGGACCGATCAGCGCGGTGATCCGACCTTTATGCAGCGACAGCGACACGCCGTCCAGAGCCACCAGGCCGGCAAACTTCATGGTCAGCGCGCGCGCTTCGAGCAACGGTATTGCTGGTGCCGAATGCGGGTCGCCGTGATCGAGGGCGGCGGGCGTCGGCGCGCCCGCCGCGGCGGTCCGTGTGCCCGGTGACCTGGCTGCCTTCGCGGCGCGCAGTACGGCGGTCGGAATGAACCGTGCCGGCTCGGCAATCGCGCCGGCAAAACCGCGGCGAAACAGCAGAAACACCAGCATCAGGATCAGCCCGTAGACCATGAATTGGTAGGCCGCGAACGCCTGCAGTTTTTCGGGCAGATAGGTGAACAGCACTGCCCCCAGGATTGGTCCGACGATGGTGCCGATGCCGCCGACGATCGCCATCACCAGCACCTCTACCGAGCGCATGATGTTGAAACTATCCGGCCCGAGGTATCCCACCAGGTGCGCGTAGAAGGCGCCCGCCAGACCGGCAATTGCGGCGCTGATCGTGTAGGCGCGGCGCTTGGTCGCGCCGGGCGCGATACCAATGCTGCCGGCCGCGATCTCGCTGGTCTGGATCGCGAAAAACGCCCTGCCGTGGGGTGACTGCACGAAGTTGCGCATCAGCCAGAGCACAACCGCGGTGACCAGCAGCAGCACTCGAAAGTAATCGACACCATCGAGTCGCCAGCCAAGGATGACCAGGCTGCGCAGGGTAGGCGAAGGCACTGCGCTCATTCCCATCACTCCGCCAGTGAGGTCGGTCCACTCCTTGATCACCTCGAAGCACAGCAGTCCGAAGCCGGCGGTCATCATTGCCAGATAGAACTCCTTGACTCGACCGGCTGGAATCGCCAGGAACCAGCCTGCCAGCGCGGTGAGTAGCGTGCCGCAGACGATGCCTGCGATCACCGGCAGACCGTGCGTCTTGGTCAGTACTGCCGACGCATAGGCACCTATCGCGAAAAAGCCCGCGTGGCCCAGCGAAATCTGTCCGGCGATGCCGGTGAGGATGTTGATGCTCTGGGCCAGCAGGACATTGAGCATCACGAAGGACAACAACTGCACGGTGGCACGGTCGGCAAATCCGGGCCAGACCCACAGCGCCACCAAAACCGCCAGCGACAGCGCGGGGTGACCCAGCACCCGAGAGATTAGTTGTCGAAAGGCGTTCATACCTTGACGAGCTCCTTCTCGCCCAGCAGGCCCTCGGGCCGCAGCGCCAGCGCCAGCATCAGCAGCGCAAACGCGATGCCCTGTTCGGCAGCGGTCGAGATGTAGCCGCCGACCAGCTTTTCGATGACCCCCAGAAATAGGCCGCCCAGCAAGGCGCCCCAGGTGTTGCCGATACCGCCGAGCACCGCTGCAACGAATCCGAAGATCAGCAGATTGAAACCAAAGGCGGCATCCACCGTTCCGGTGATCTGTGCCACCAGAACCCCTGCGATGCCGGCGAGCACGCCACTGCCGATGAACGACAGCGTCACGACTTTGCGCACTGGAATGCCCATGACGCCAGCCAGGTCCGGATCCATCGCCACCGCCTGCAATGCTCGACCCCAGGTGGTGCGCTTGAGGAAAAACTCGAAGGCAAACACCAGTATCAGTGCGATCGCCAGAATCACCACGTATTGCGCTGACAGACGCACCCCCAGCAGATTGAGGTTGTCGCGGGCCGAAAAAAGAAACGATGGGAAAGCCAGCGCCTGCGAGCCGAAGAACTTCGCCACGAAGCCTTGCAGAAAGATGCCCACGCCCAGCGTCGTCACCACCCAGCCCATGCTGCCACCGACCCGGACGATCGGTCGGATTGCGATCGCTTCGGTCAGGCCGGCAACCAGGCCGACCAGCACGATGCCCGCGAGCAGCCCGGCATGCAGGCCCATTCCGCTGCCCGCGAAAAGCACCGCGGCCACTGCTGCCAGCATCATCAGCGAGCCCTGGCCGAAGTTCAGCGTGCGGGTGGTGAGGTAGGTGAGATTCAAGCCCAGCGCGATCAGCGCATAGACTGCGCCCACGCTGATGCCGCTCAAGATCAGGCTGGCCGCAAAACCCATGGATGATTACTCCAGACAAGCCGAGGAAAGATTTTGCAGGGCGCGGCCAGGGCCGCGCCCGTCGATCCGCGCGCCGAGTTCGGCAGAGCGCCTACTTGGCGACCTGCAGCACGACTGCGTTCTTGGCGTCCTTCACATACTCGAACATGCTCAGGTCCTCGGGTGCGACCAGCAGCCGCTTGGCTGGTGTAAAAGTGGCCACGCCATTTGACACCTTGAAGCCACTGATCTTGTTCAGCGCCTCGGTTACCTTGGCGCGTTCGGTGCCGCCGGCCAGGCGCACCGCCTCCATCAGCATGTTCGTGCAGTCAAAGCCCGCGCCCACCGTCAGCGCGAAATACACCTGGGGCGTGGCCGGATCGTCACCCCACCAGCGATCCCTGCCGAACTTGGCCGAATAGGCGTCGGCCAGTTCCTTGGCCATGCCGGTGGGCACCTTGCCTGGGCCGTAAGTGCCCAGCATGGTGGCCCGTGTGCCGACCGCCAGTTCGCCCGCGCCTTCTTTGTAGGGCAGCGAGATGCCGCCGCCGCTGGTGATCAGCGGCGCATCGAATCCGGCCCGCAACATGTTGCGCCGGATCACCGCCATGTCGGCGCCCAAACCAATGACCACCAGGACGTCGGCGCCGGCCCGTTGCACCCGACTGATCTGCGCGGTCATGTCTTGCGCGCGCTGGTTGTAGGACTCGACCGTGACCGGCTTGGACTTGGTGATGCGCTCGATCTCGGCGCCCAGCAACTGTGCACCCGACACGCCGTAGCCGGTGCTCTCGTGCATGATGCCGACCTTCTTGAACCTGGCGCCGACATAGCCGCCGAGGGCCTTGGCCTCGACGTCGTTCTGAATGGCGGTGGAGATGACGTTCTTGCGCGCCGGCTTGTCCACGCCATCGGGGTAGACGATGGTGGGCGTCTGGCCCTGCGGATTGCAGTAGGCACGGCCATCGAGCGTGACCATGTCGATCACTGCCAGCGTGGGTCCGCTGCCGCCGGGGCCGACGATTACATCGATCTCGGGCGAATCCAGAATACGGCGGATGTTTTGCACCGCACGGTCGGGCACGAGCTGGTCGTCCAGCGACTGCGCCAGTTCCACCTTGCGACCCAGCACGCCCCCGCTGGCGTTCAGGCGTTCAATGGCCAGCGTGATGCCACGGCGCACGCCTTCGCCGAATTCGTTGTAGGGCCCGGTCAGTGCGCCCGTGTTGCCGATCTTGATCGTGCTCTGGGCCGAGACGGTGGCGGCTGCACCGGCCAGCGCCAGCGCCAGGACCTTGCCTGTCAGGCCTGTTTTGTTGAACGACTGCATGTTTCCTCCATGAGATGGCGGTGTTGCTCTGATGTTCGAAAAGGGGTGGATGAAAGGGCGAGCCGAGACGCTAGAACGCGGCCTCGAGAATTGCCCTGTCTGGTCGGGGCCGGTGATCGGCCGGTGATCGGCCGGGGATTGGACAGCACCATCGGGCTTTGCAGGCGCATCGACAGATCCGCCGGTGTATTGCGATTGGCTGGCAGCGACTCGTGCAGCATGCGCAGGCGGTCGGTGCAGCCGCCGATGTTGCTGAACTCGGCCGCCGACAAGGTGGTGGGCACGATGATCTGGCGCACCGGCGAAGGGCGCGAGGACGGTACATGCCAGCTGCCTTCGGGTTGCCGGCTCATTCGGTATTCGCCCAGCGCGGCCTCGGTCTGGATGTCTTCGGCCAGCACGATCTGCGCGACCTTGACGGTGTCGATCGGCGACCCACCCCCGATCGTTACGATCAGATCGGGGCTGGCGGCACGGATCGCGTTGGCCGTCGCCAGCACCGAGTCGCGCGGCGAATGCTCGCGTGTGTCATCGAACAGACCCACCACCCGGTCGCCGAGCTGGCGGCGAATGCCATCGATCACGTCGGTCTGACGATTGAGCGTCTTGCTGACGACGAAAAACAGCCGTCGCGCGCCCAGTTCCTCGGCTGACTCGGCAATGGCCTGGGCGGCCGGCTTGCCGTAGATCACACGTTCCTGCGCAATGAAGTCGTACTGACCGGCCAGCATGCGTGTCTCCTGCAAAATAGCGTGCCTCGTCAGTCGCGCGGCAGTGCGTGTTTGGCCACTTTGCCGGTTGCATTGTGCGGGAGATCTGCGATCAGCCGGACCGATTTCGGCACTTTGAATCGCGCGAGGTTCTGCGCGCAGTGCGCGATGATGTCGTCTGCGTCCAGCACAGCGCCCTGCCTGAGCACCACGAACGCACGCCCGACCTCACCCCAGATGGCATCGGGCACACCGATCAGTGCGGCTTCGGCGACCTCGGGCAACTGATGCAGCACGTTCTCGACCTCGGCCGGATAGACGTTTTCGCCGCCCGAGATGAACATGTCCTTCCGGCGATCGACGATGAAGTAAAAGCCATCGGCGTCCTTGTAGGCTGCGTCGCCCGTGTGCAGCCAACCGTCGACCAGGGCGGCCTTGTTGGCTTCGGGCCGGCGCCAGTAACCCGTGGTAACCGTCGGCCCCTTGATGAGCAGCTCGCCGGTTTGCCCAGTCGGCAGTTCCTTGCCCGTGTCATCGACGATCTTCAGATCGGCATGCAGGATCTGCCGCCCGGACGATCCGATCTTGTCCAGGGCACGGTCTTTCGAGAGCAGCGTACCGATGGTGCAGGTTTCGGTCATGCCCCAACCCTGCTGGAACAACAGGCCCTTGTCGGCGTACAGCTTGAGCAGCGTCAGCGGCGAGGCGGCGCCACCGATGCCGACGCTCACCAGGTGTTCGAAGCGTGCTTTTTCGAAAGCCGGCAACTGGCTGATGAACAGGAAATTGGTGGGCACCCCGAAGCTGTGGGTAATGCCGCTGCCCGGGTCGGCAAGCAGGTCAAGACAGGCCTGCGGATCGAACTGGCGCATGATTTTCACCAGTCCGCCCAGGTGGAAACTGGGTGTGGCGTACAGGCAGATGCCGCCGACATGGAATTGCGGCAGGTAGGTCAGGCTCTGCGAACGACTGGTGAGCTGCGTGGTCATCGTCGCGTTGATCGCGTTGAAGAGCTGCGCCCGGTAGGTGATCTGCGCCCCCTTGGGACGGCCGGTGGTGCCTGAGGTGTACATCAGGATCCACACCTCATCGAGCTGTGGCCGATACCTTTGCAGCGGC
>JAYVOV010000592.1:0-3698 GCA_043757735.1 Burkholderiaceae bacterium | reverse complement strand
GTGTCAGTTCGGTGTCTTGGGGGTCGGCCTGTCAGCGGCCGTGGTCGTCAGGCGATGAGCAAAGCGCAGATGGTTGCGCTGTAATACGCCGATACCGTGGTAGACGGGCACGGCGCCGGTCCCTACTGGCAAGTCTGATCCGAACGCCGTGCCCTACACCGTGTCAAACCAGGAACCTACGGATCAACAGTAGAACCCACCCCGGCGGCGCGCTCACCTTCAAGCTTGAACGGTTGACCGGACAACATGCCCAGCGGCTATACGAGCGGCTATACGGTATCCCTATGCGCAATCAGCAGGATTTTCCGGGTGCCGGTTCCGGTGAGGGTTGCGCGCACCATGCGGCCGTTTACCAGCGATGAGACGGCGCGCGGGCAGCCCCGGATTGATTACCCTATCCCTCGCAACATAATCTGAGCCGCTCCACCCGTGTCGCCCTACCAGAGCGGCTTTATTCAAGACGCATTGTCTGAGACGATTGACCGGGAGGCACAGGAATGCTCATTCGCGTCAGTCGCCGTCGATTCATAGCCGTGGCAGGAGCGCTTTGCATCGCTCCCGTTCACGCGCAGTACAAGCCGCGCCCGGAGCAGCCGGCATTCGCCTCGGCATTGGCGTCTGCGGGAGCAGTGCTCGAAGACTTTCGCCTGTCCACGCCCGAAGCGCAGGGATTCGACAGTGCCCGTCTCGCCCGCATGACGCGCTTCATCGAGGCATCTCCAAACGTCGTCTTCTCGGTATTGATCGCGCGCAACGGCCACCTCGTCTACGAAATGCTGGCGGGCGACCTGTCGCGCGACGCATCCCACTACCTGATGTCGACCACCAAGAGCCTGACGTCCGCGATGGTGGGAGTGGCCATGGACCGGGGCTTGATCGCCTCGGAAGATCAGCCGATCGGAGAACTGCTTCCCGCAGACCTGTTCGGATCGGCCGAGAATCTGAAGGACAAGGCGAGCATCACCCTGCGCCAAGTGCTCAACATGTCGGCGCTGGATGTGCCGCACATTGTCGGCAATGCCGATCCACGCACGCGCGAAATTTATTCCAGCTGGATCAAGGCGGAAAACCGGGTCCGCTACGCGCTCGCTCAGCGCAGGGTCCAGCGACCCATGAACGTGATGGACTACACGGACCTCGACTGCAGCTTGGCGAATGGCGTGATTCACTACAAGAGCGGCAAGACCGTGCTCGAATTCGCGAACGAGCACCTGTTCTCGCGAATGGACTTCCGGAACCAGGAGTGGATGGGCCAGGACGCGGCAGGCGTCGAACTGGGAGGATTTGGAATACGCCTGCGGCCGATCGACATGTTGAAGTTCGGACAACTCTATCTTCAGAGAGGCCTGTGGAACGGCACGCGTCTGCTGAGTCCCGAATGGATAGACAAGGCCTACGTTTCGCAAATCGCCCCTCGAATCGACGCGCGAAGTTTCTTCTCGGGCTACAGCAACTACTGGTGGCACGGCAGGCACCAGGGCTCCCCGAAGAACATCATGGCGAACGGGTGGAAAGGGCAGCGAATTTCAATATTCCCCGAATTGGGCCTGGTGGTGACGCTGACCGGAGTGATCGAAGGCGACAGTAGCCGATTCTACGAACAGCTCATCTCCGAGCACGTGCTCTATGCATTAAGGGGAGATGTCCTGCAGGACGACGCCGGGGCGCTCGGCGAGTTGCTGGCCGCGCTCGGCAGGATGCGCGACAAGCGCTGGGTGCTCGAATCGGTCGAGCCCAGGATGCGCCCGGAGGAAAAGAACAAGGGACATCGAAAACCCTGGCGTGCCTGACCGATCTCTTGAGACGGATCCGAAAGCTCGTTCCGGAGTGGTAAGTTTGAGGAAGATGGTGGGGCAATTGCCGCGCCGCGCCGCGCCGCTCAGTTTGAGATCGTGAAGCACCATCTTTTCGACGTGAGCAACGCGGTCAAGCCACGTTCCGCTGAGGACACTATCCAGGGCCAGCAGCGCTGTACCCCTGACGGGCCTTGCCATCAAGGTGGGTTCGGTTCTAAAGTCAAGGTCCGCGTCGCATCAGGAGTCGATCATGTTGAACCGAACCACTCTCGGTCTCGTCGTCGCAGCGCTGGTGGCTGCTCCGAGCGCATTTGCACAAGGCAAGCCGCATGAGGGCCTTCCGGAGAAGCTCGGCACCGTCGACTTTCCGGTCTCGTGCAACGCGGCGGCGCAGCAGCACTTCACCCGTGGCATTGCGCTTTATCACTCTTATCACTGGCCCGAGGCGCGCAAGGCCTTCGCCGCCACGACCCAGGCCGACCCGGCTTGCGCGATGGCGCCGTGGGGCCAAGCCATCGTCGAGGCAGGCAATGCGTTCACTTGGCCGCTTCGTGGCAAGGCGCTCGGCGAAGGTTATCAAGCGGTTCAACGCGCAAAAGCGCTGATGCCCAAGACGCAGCGCGAGCGTGACTACGTCCATGCGGTGGAGCAGTTTTTCGCCGATGCAGAAAAGGTGCCCGCGAGGACGCGCCAGCTCGCTTACGAGCTGGCGTTGGAAAAGATGACACGTGACCACCCGAAGGACATCGAGGCGGTCATTTTTCATGCGCATGTGCAGTCGGCGAACTTCGATCCAAACGACAAGGCGTACACCAATCAGTTGAAGGCCGCAGAGACGCTCGAGCGGCTGTTCATCGAGCTGCCCGACCACCCGGGTGTCGCGCATTACCTCATCCACAGCTATGACTATCCGGCGCTGGCACAAAGGGGCCTGAAAGCCGCACAGCGTCATCGCAACATCGCGCCTTCGGCGCCGCACGCGCTGCACATGCCGTCGCATACTTTCACGCGACTGGGTTACTGGGAAGACTCCATCAGCTCGAATGCCGCGGTCCTGAAGATCGGGCCGGACATCGTGAATCGACTGCACTCGCTCGACTACATGGTCTATGCGCATCTGCAACTCGGCCAGGACAACGCGGCCGATCGCATCCTGGCTGAGGTTCGTGCGGACAGCGGGAAGATTGAGGGCGACACCCTCTTCGCTGCGGCGTTTGCGCTGGCTGCGATACCTGCCCGTATTGCGACTGAACGCGGTCAGTGGACCCAAGCGGCAAAGCTCACCCTGACACCCGATGAGCTTGCCTTCGGCTGGCAACAGTTTCCTCATGCGCAGGCCATTACCGTCTATGCGCGCGGACTCGGCGCAGCGCGCTCCGGCGATGCCGTCGGTGCGCGCCTGGCGATCACAGAGCTGGCGCGCTTGAAGCAGAACATGGTCGAGGGCGGCCTGCGCTATTGGGCCGACCAAACCGACATCCAGATCAAGGCGGTCGACGCGTGGACCCTGCGTGCCGAGGGCAAGGCCGACGATGCGCTGCGCATGATGCGCAGTGCGGCCGATCACGAAGACGGCACCGACAAGGCCGCCGTCACGCCGGGCCCGATCAAACCGGCGCGCGAAATGCTGGGCGAGATGTTGCTCGAAGCGAGGCAGCCGGCGGCGGCGCTTACAGAGTTCGAAGCCGCGATGGCGAAGGAGCCCGGTCGTTTTCGCGCCGCGCTTGGCGCGGCGCGCGCTGCCGCGGCGGCAGGCGATCGCACGAAGGCGCGCAGCCACTATGCCCAAGTCGCGAAACTCTTCGAGCGTGCCGATGCGAGCCATCCGGAGCTCTCGCGCATGAAGGCGGCGCTCGCGCAGTAACAGGCTACTCGGTGTGCTGAAGATGGCAGTCCAGGCGG
>JAYVOV010000591.1:0-13897 GCA_043757735.1 Burkholderiaceae bacterium | reverse complement strand
GGTCCTGGCCGGCGGCCGGGGCAGCCGACTGATGAGCCTCACCGATCGGCGCGCCAAACCAGCCGTCTATTTTGGTGGCAAATTCCGGATCATCGATTTTGCTTTGTCCAACTGCCTGAATTCCGGCATCCGGCGCATCGGCGTTCTCACTCAATACAAGAGCCACAGCCTGATGCGCCATCTGCAGCGCGGCTGGGCCTTCCTCAAGAGCGAGATGAACGAGTTCCTCGACCTGATGCCGGCGCAGCAGCGCATCGACGAGGCGAGCTGGTATCGCGGCACGGCCGATGCGGTTTATCAGAACCACGACATCCTGGCCAGCTATGGCGCCGAGTACATCGTCGTGCTGGCCGGCGATCACATCTACAAGATGAACTACGCTGTCATGCTGGCCGACCACGTGGCGCAAGGGCGGGAGTGCACCGTTGCCTGCATCGAGGTGCCGCGTGCCGAGGCCAGCGGGTTCGGTGTGATGGCGATCGACGAGCACCGCCGCATCACCGCCTTCATCGAGAAGCCGGCCGATCCGCCAGCAATACCCGGCAAGCCGGACCGAGCCCTCGCCAGCATGGGCGTGTACATCTTCAACGCGGCGTATCTCTATCGCGAACTCGAGCGCGACATCAACGATCCGCACTCCAGCCACGACTTCGGCAAGGACATCATCCCCCATGCAGTGAGCCAGGGCCAGGCATCGGCGCATTCCTTCGATCTGAGCGCAGTCGGCACGCGCGCCAACGAAGAGCCCTACTGGCGCGATGTCGGCACCATCGATGCCTACTGGGATGCCAACATCGATCTCACCGCCACCGACCCCCTGCTCAACATGTACGACAACCGCTGGCCGATCTGGACCTACCAGCCGCAGCTCGCGCCGGCCAAGTTCGTCCACAACCTCGACGACCGGCGCGGCATGGCGGTCGAATCCCTGGTCTCGGGCGGCTGCATCGTTTCGGGCCATGTGGTCCGCTCGGTACTTTTCTCGAGCGTGCGGGTCCACTCGTACGCAAGCGTGAGCTGGAGCGTGCTGCTGCCCGAAGTACGAATCGGCCGGAGCGCCCGCCTGAACCGCGTGGTGATCGATCGCGGCTGCCTGATTCCCGAAGGTATGGTGATCGGCGAAGACGCCGATGAAGACGCACGGCGCTTCTATCGAACCGCCAGCGGGATCACCCTGGTCACACCCGAGATGCTCGCGCGCCTTGCCCACTGAGTCCGCCCGCATGAAGGTGCTGCACGTCGCAGCCGAGATCTTTCCCCTGGTCAAGACGGGTGGCCTGGCCGATGTGCTGGGCGCCCTGCCCCAGGCACTGGTCGGCGCGGGCGCAGATGTCCGGCTGCTGCTGCCGGGGCTGCCCGCCATCGCCGAGGCGGTGCTGCACACCAGGACACTGTTCGAGTGCGGAGCGCTGTTTGGCGCCGGCCGGGTCGCGCTGCGCCTGGGTCAGATGCCCTACAGTCATCTGCCGGTGTACATCGTCGAAGCGCCCTATCTGTATCGGCGCCCGGGCGGCCCGTATCAGGGTGCCGATGGCGCCGAGTGGAGCGACAACCTGCAGCGCTTCGCGCTGCTGGGCTGGATGGGCGCGCATCTGGCCGCCGGCGAACTCGACCCCGACTGGACACCACAGATCCTGCATGCCCACGACTGGCATGCCGGCATGGCCTGCGCCTACATGACCGCGCACCCGGCCACCCAGGCGGCCTCGGTGTTCACCATCCACAACCTCGCCTTCCAGGGCGTTTTCCCTCAGCCAGACTTCGGCCTGCTCGGCCTGCCGGCGCGATTCCTCCAGTCGAATGGCATCGAGTACCACGGCCAGATCTCGTTCATGAAGGCCGGTCTGAAATACGCCAGCCACATCACCACGGTCAGCCCCACCTACGCGGCCGAAATCGCCACCCCTGAATTTGGCAGCGGCCTCGACGGCGTCATCCGCGGCCGCCACGCCGATGTCTCCGGCATCTTGAACGGGGTCGACGGCGAGGTCTGGAATCCCGCCACCGATAGGAGCCTCGGGGCCCCCTACGACGCGGTCGATCGCGCCGGCAAATCACGCTGCAAGGCGCAACTGCAGCGCGAACTCGGCCTGGCCGAAAGTCCTGACGCGCCGCTCTTTGGGGTGGTGAGCCGGCTGAGCGCCCAAAAGGGCCTCGACCTGGTCCTTGCCGCGCTGCCCGCGCTGCTGGCCCAAGGCGGGCAACTGGCGCTGCAGGGCAGCGGCGATGCGCTGCTCGAAGCAGCGTTCACGGCCGCCGCTCGCGCCCATCCCGGCCAGGTGGCCGTGCGCATCGGCTACGACGAGTCGTTCGCGCATCGGCTGATCGGCGCGGCCGATGTCATTCTGGTGCCCTCGCGATTCGAGCCCTGCGGCCTGACTCAGCTGTACGGACTGCGCTACGGCACCCTGCCGCTGGTGCGCCGCGTCGGCGGGTTGGCAGACACCGTCGTCGATGCAACGCCGCAGGCCGAGCAGGAAGGCCGCGCCACCGGCTTCGTGTTCGATGACGCCACCACAGCAGCCCTGGAAGCGACGATCGGGCGCCTGATCGAGCGCTACAGACAACGCGAACGCTGGCAGGCCCTGATGAAAACCGCGATGGCGCAGGACTTCAGCTGGGCCAGATCGGCAAACCGCTATCTTGAGTTGTACCGCTCACTGCTGGCGGCGCCGAACTGACCCTCAGCCGATCTGGTTGTCGCGCGGCCAGCCCGCGCCCAGCCTGTCTGGCGTGATCAGCACAGGAATGATCGATCAGCGCATGAATGATTCGACCAGGCGGGCCAGCTGCTCGGGCTGGTCGTGGTGCACGTTGTGTCCGGCGTCTTCAATATGCTCGATCTGCAGGTCCTGGTACGCGGACATGCGTTCCTCGGACTCGGGCGGGCGCGACATCAGCCGCGCCCACAGACCGGATTGCGCGCCATCGACCCACAGCACCGACGCACTGGTCTGGCGCCAGATCTCAAGCTGCTCGGGCAAGGTGAAGGGCACCGGGTTGATCCGCTTGTGAGCAGGATCGGCGCGGCGCACCACCGTGCCGTCGGGCTCCTGGCGGCCCCAGTGCTCGACCAGAAAACGCGCCCGTTCGTCGGTGAGCCGCAGGTTCTCCGATTGCATCCGGACCGCGAACTCTTCAAAGCTGTCGTAGGGCCGCTGCGCGGTGTCATCGCGCAATTGCGCGAGCCACTTGGCGAGCCGCCGCGGCGCTGGATCCTGTCGGCTGCCCGGTGGGCCGAAGCCATCGACATTGACGAAGCGGGACACGCGAGACCCGCTCACGCCGGCATACAACGAACCGATCGACGCGCCCATGCTGTGCCCGACCAGGCGAACCGGTTCATCAGGCGCGAAAACGTCAAGCAGGGCATCGAGGTCGCCGAGGTAGTCTGGAAACCAATAGCTGTCGGCGCCGCTCCAGCCGGACAGACCATTGCCGCGCCAGTCGGGCGCGATCACCTGCCAGTCGCGCTCGAAGGCATCGACCGTGAACTGCCACGACGCCGAGACATCCTGATTGCCATGCAGCAGGAACAGTTTCGGCGCCCCGGCGGGCCCCCAGAGGCGGCAGTGATAGTCGATGCCGCGGATTTTGACGAATTGCGATTGGCTGGGTTTCACGGTCTCGGTGCCCTGGCAGGGACGGGTGTCAAGTCGGTGCGAGAATAGCAAGAGTCGGGGGCCGGGGCCCTGCGCGTGGGCGCGCAATCGAGATGACCGGGAGCCGGCAAATTCAGCCCACCAGCCGGATCGGTTCGAGCGCCTCGCCCTGCGCCTCGACAAAGCCGATCGCAGCCGTGTGCGGATAACCGAGCGACTTGAGCTCTTCGATGCAGGCTTGCGCCTGCGCGGCCGGCACACTCGCCAGCAGGCCGCCAGCGGTCTGAGGATCGAACAACAGCCGATAACGCGGATGATCGACCATCGCCTGCTGATTTCGCAGGGCCCGGCGCAGGCGCACATTGGCCGGCTGCAGGGAGCTGAGAATGCCCGCCGCCGCGGTCTGCTCGGCGCCGGCAAGCACCGGCAGGGCCGACAGGTCGAGGCAGGCATCGACACCCGACGGCCGCGTCATCTCGACCAGGTGACCGAGCAGGCCGAACCCGGTCAGATCGGTGCAGGCAGTCGCGCCATGGCGATGCAGGCACAGGGCGCCCAAACGATTGGACACGCACATCGACTCTAGCGCCGCATCGATCCAATCGCCGCGCGCCTGCAGGCGCGCATGCGCGGCGAACAAGGTGCCGGTGCCGATCGGCTTGGTCACCAGCAGCACATCACCCGGCTGCATGCCGCCCTTGCGCATCACGCAGTGAAGGTTCTCGTCGATCAGGCCGTTGATCGCAAAGCCGAGCGCGAGTTCCTTGCCCTCGCCGGTATGGCCACCGACCAGTGCGCAGCCGGCTTCATTGAGCACTTCGACCGCGCCCGACATCATCTGGAACAGCACATCCTCGACCTTGCTCTCGAGCCCGGAAGGCACGGTGACGACGGCGGTGGCCGACTGCGGTTCGGCGCCCATCGCGAAGATGTCGCCCAGCGCGTGGTTGGCGGCGACCTTGCCGAAAATATAGGGATCGTCGATGAAGGATCGGAAAAAATCGACCGAATGCACCATCGCCTTGCCGGCCGGCACCCGCACCACCGCGGCGTCGTCCGGCGCATGCAGGCCGATCAGCACGTCGGCACGCTCGATCGGCCGCAGGCCGCCCAGCGCGCGCGAGAGAACGGTCGCACCGACCTTCGCACCGCATCCGCCGCAACGCATCGCGATTGCCGAGAGCGCCTGCGCGGCTTCTTCGGCATCGAGCTTGATCGTGGTGGCGGGCGCAGCGGAAGGTGTGGTGGCAGTCATCTCGGGGAACCGGCTGAAGCGATCCATGAAACGCCGATCGATCCAATCTTTCCAGCGCCAGACCCAGGCGCCGCGAAAGCCGATTGCGCCGCGCGACGCGACTGCGTAGCGATCGCCGGTGCTGATCAAGGCCAGCCAGCGCCGCTGCGGCCGGTAAGGTCGCAGCGCGAAATCCTGGACCGAGCGCCGCAGGTTGTCGGCCAGCGGG
Organism: Burkholderiaceae bacterium; assembly: GCA_043757735.1. Taxonomy (GTDB): domain Bacteria; phylum Pseudomonadota; class Gammaproteobacteria; order Burkholderiales; family Burkholderiaceae_E; genus Quisquiliibacterium. Next base: position 8,832 of record JAYVOV010000591.1, on the reverse strand, counting down.
CGCCCCTGGCGGACGGCGAACACGCCGGCCTTTTCGAGCGGATGCCCGTCAATCGACGCGATGTCGCCAGCCGCGAAAACCAGCGGATCACTGACCGACTGCAGGTTGTCGGTGACGCGCACGAAGCCGTCGGCGTCGAGCGCAAGGCCGGTGTCGCGCAGCCAGGGCGCACCGCCCGCGCGGGTCACCCAGACGATCTCATCGGCTGACACCGTGCGGCCATCGGCAGTGTGGAGGCAGCCGGCCGAGACGCTCGTCACCTGTGCCCCGCGATGCACGATCACGCCCCGCTCGAGCAGCACTTTTTCGAAGCTCGCACGCACCCACGCATTGTGGGTAGGCAATATATCCGCACCGCCGCTGAGCAACTCGAAGCGCAGGTCATCGGGATCGCGACCACGCGCGCTCAGCTCCGCGCGCAGCCGATATTGCATGGCAAGCGTGAGTTCGACCCCACCCGCCCCCGCACCGACCAGCGCGATGCGCGTGGTGCCAGGATGCTCGCGAACGCGCGCCAGCAAGGCCTGCCAGCGCTCGTTGAAACGGTGGATCGGCTTGACCGGCACGACATGATCGGCGGCGCCGGGAATCTGGCTCACCTGCGGCGTCGACCCGATGTTGAGCGAGAGCCTGTCATAGAGCACCGGTGGACGATGGCGGCACAGCACCTTGCCGGCGGCCCGATCGAGCCCGATGACATCATCGCGGTAAAAGCGTGCGCCGGCGAACTGCGCCAGCCGGGCCAAGTCGATGTGCACCTGATCGTAACTGTAGTGGCCGGCGACATAGCCCGGCAACATTCCCGAATAAGGCGTATGCGTGTCTCGGCAGATGACCGTCAGGCGCACGCCCGGGACTGGATCCATGCCGAAGCGGCGCAGTACACCGACATGGCTGTGACCGCCGCCCACCAGCACGATATCGCGAAGAACCGGTTGATCCGAAGCCTGCATTGTCCATGCCTATGAAGGGCCCGCTGCGACTTCGCCAGCCGGCCGAGCGGCGAGCATAGACCAGAATCAAAAGCCACCGGTGCACGAATCGATACCGGCGCAATCACGCGGGCGAATCAATGGCACGGCCCGCCCAGCCTGAACCCCTATACTCGACCCGGTGAGTTCTCTGCCCGAAGGTCCCGACAAATCACCCACTGTCCGCGGCCCCGCGCCCCAGCCTGGCGGCGCACCCAATGCGGTCGTTCGCGGCATGATGTGGATGGCCGCCGGCGGCCTTGCCCTGTGCACGATGAACGCTGTCATGCAGATGATGACGCGCGAGCTCAACCCTTTCCTGGCGCTGTTTCTGCGCTATGTGATGGGCCTGCTCGTCATGGTGCCGATGCTCGTTCGCGACGGCCCGGCCGCCTATCGCCCGAACAACCTGCGCGGCCAGATCTGGCGCGGCGTGGTGCACACGGCGGCCTTGAGCCTGTTCTTCCTGGCGCTGCCGCACATCCCGCTGGCCGATGTCACCGCCATCCAGTTCACCACCCCCCTCTTCGTGCTGATCGGCGCCGCGCTGCTGCTGGGCGAAAAGGTCTCGGGCGCGCGCTGGCTGGCCGCAGCGATCGGTTTTGGCGGCGTGCTGATCGTGCTCGCGCCGCACCTGGCCGGCAACGGTGGCGGCTGGTGGAGCCTGGTGATGCTGGCGGGTTCACCGTTCTTCGCCGGGTCGTTCCTGATCAACAAGGCCTTGACCCGCCACGACTCTCCCAGAGTCATCGTCTTCTGGCAGAACCTCGCGGTGACCCTGTTCGCGCTGCCGCTGGGCCTTTTCTACTGGCAGAACCCATCGCCCGCGCAGTGGGGAATATTTCTGCTTGCCGGGCTGCTCGGCACGGTGGCCCATCTGTGCATGACACGTGCGTTCAGCATGGGCGACATTTCCGCGATGCAGCCGGTGCGTTTTGTCGATCTGGTCTGGGCTTCCCTGCTGGGATTCATGCTGTTCGGCACCTCGCCCTCGACCACCGCATTGCTGGGCGGCGCGGTGATCATTGTCTCGACACTCTGGATTGCGCGCCGCGAATCAGCCCGCTGACCAGGCGGGTGTCGCCATTCAATGATGGGCTCAGGACAACCAGAGATCGATGCCGGCAATCGGCGCATCGGCGATCAAGTGGACGGCCATGTCTGTTTCGTCGGCAGCCAGCGCAATGTTCTTGGGCGCCTGGAAGGCAACCCCTTCATCGCGGAAAAAACCGAGCGACTTCGCGAACTCACGTTCGGTGGCGCTGGCGGTGAACAGATACCCGCCGGTCTGCAGATTGGCCAGCCGATAGACCGGCACCGTGGTGCTCGAAGCTGTCGCGGGCACGAAAAAGCTTGCACCTTCGTAGCGGTATTCCGGGTAGCCCGAAAAAACCGAATCGCGCTCCGGCGCCGAGGCGGTATAGAAGTAACCGCCGGTGTTCAGGTTCGCAAAGCGGTAGACCGGTAAAAAATCAGTGACCAGGTTGTCCTGCGCGTTGAATACCGGGCCTTCGTATCGGAAGTTGGGCAGGCGCGCGACGATCTGATCACGCTCGGCGGCATTGCCAGTGTAGAAATATTGCCCGCTGTCCAGTTTCGCGAAACGATAGACTTGGGTGCCGATCGCATCCGGCGCCGCTGGCGTGCCGAGCGCGAATTCCAGCAGGCTGACCGTGCGGTCATTGAACACCGCGTACTCGACGTTGCTCAGCGTGTCCGGGCGCCCGGTGCCGACGCGCACGGTGAAGGTGGTCGGCGACTGCGCGACGATACTGGCCCGACTGAAATCCAGTCCATACAAGACCCGGTCCAGACCGGTGCCGCCGTCGTACAGGTCATCGCCGATCTCGCCATACATCGCGTCGTCGCCAGCGCCCGCCTGGTAGCGGTCCGCGCCGGCGCCGCCGAACAGCACATCGGCAAAGGGCGAGCCGATCAGGGTGTCGGCGCCGGCCAGTCCGGCGGTGAACACACTGAGCGTGTTGAGGGTGACCAGATCAAGGGACAGTCCCTCGAATCGATACAAGGGCTTGGACTGGTAGCGCGCCTCCAGACCGGCGACGGTGCCTGACGTGAATTCACCGGTGTCCGCCCGATACACCATGCCCAGGCCGGTTATCGTGGTTTCCAGCTCGAGCGCGGCCAGCGTCAGGCGCGTCGGCGTACTGGAGGGCAGTGGTGAGAAGTCCACTCGATCCAGGGTCGCGAGCGCCGCCTCGATCGCGGATTCCGCAACGAATTGTGTGTAGATGGCCATGTCGAGAGCCTTTCAGGTTGACTGCGCCAAAGGCGCGGCATCGCGCACCGCCAACCCGCGCGGGATCGCGCCCAGCAGGCGGCGCGTGTATTCCTCGCGCGGTTGGAGGTAGATCTGATCGCTGTCGGCCGATTCGATCACTGCGCCATCTTTCATCACCATCACCTCGTCTGAGAGGTGTCTGACCACCGCCAGATCATGCGAGATGAACAGGTACGACAAGCCGTATTCGTCCTGCAGGTCCTGCAGAAGATTGAGCACCTGCGCCTGCACCGACACGTCGAGAGCGGACACCGATTCATCGCACACCACCACTTCGGGCTTCAGGGTGAGCACCCGAGCGATCGCAATGCGCTGGCGCTGGCCGCCCGAGAATTCATGTGGATAGCGCGCCATCGCACCGGCCGGCATACCGACCCGCTCGAGCAGGGCGCGAGCCCGTTCGCCGCGTTCGACGTCATTGTGGCCGATGGCGTGCAGACGCATCGGCTCGATCAGTGTCTGGGCAACCGTGAACCGCGGATTCAAGGAGGCATAGGGATTCTGGAAAATGATCTGCAGGCGTCGCCGGTAATCGAACCACTGCCGGCGCGGCAAGGTCTGCAGATCGATCCCATCGAACAGGACCGCGCCACGATCGGCCTGCAGCAGCCGCAGCAGCGTGAGGCCCACGGTGGACTTGCCCGATCCCGACTCGCCGACCAGACCGAGCGTCTTGCCGCGACGCAGCTTGAACGACACGTCGCGCACCGCATGCACTTCGCGCCGGCGGAAAAAACCATCTTTGAGTTTGAAGGTTTTCACCAGCCCCCTGACTTCGAGCACCACCGGATCGGCGTCGCTCAGACCGCGCTCGCGCTCCTCGATCCGCGGCACGACCACGATCTCGGCGCCGCGCGCCGACGCCCCGGCGAGCACCGCACCGGGTGGGCCGCCGGCGCCGAACAGCGCCGCGGCAGCACCCGCCAACTCAGGCTCGCCCGGCGGCGCCATGAAATCGGCGATGACCGGCAGGCGGCGCGGACGGCTGGTCAGTGTCGGACGACAGGCCAGCAGCGCACGCGTGTAGGGGTGCATCGGCCGCGCGAAGACTGCCCGCACACCGCCCGCTTCGAGCACCAGGCCGTTGCGCATCACGACCACCCGGTCGGCGAGTTCACCGACCACGCCGAGATCATGAGAAATGAACAGGATGCTCATGTGCCGCTCGCGCTGCAGCCGCCTGAGCAGCTCGAGAATCTGCGCCTGGATCGTCACATCGAGCGCGGTGGTCGGTTCGTCGGCAATCAGCAGCTTTGGTTCGCAGGCGATCGCCATCGCGATCATCACCCGCTGCTGCTGGCCGCCCGACAGTTCATGCGGATATGACCGGGCACGCAGCGCGGGCTCGGCAATGCCCACTTCGTCGAGCAATTCCACGACCCGCGCGGCCGCCTTCCTGCGCGGCAGGCGCCGATGCAGGCGCAGGACTTCGGCGATCTGCTCGCCGACCGCGAACAGCGGATTCAATGAGCTCATCGGCTCCTGGAAAATGACCGACATCTGCGCCCCGCGCAGCGCCTGCCAGTCGGCGGGCCGCGCATCGAGCAGCGAGCGACCCGCAAAGCGCACTTCGCCCTGAACCGATGCGTTGCCGGGCAGCAGCCCGAGCAGCGCCATCGCGGTGACGCTCTTGCCGCTGCCGGACTCACCCACCAGCGCCACAGTGGTGTTTTCGGGGACCGCGAACGAAACCCCCTTGACCGCTTCGATCAGGCTTGCACGCTCGACCCGGAATGACACGCGCAGGTCTCGGACTACCAGCAGATCGGCACTCATCAGGATTGCCGGCCGCGCAGGCGCGGATCGAGCGCGTCGCGCAAGGCGTCGGTCAGCAGTGAAAACGCGGTGACCAGCACCGCCATGCTGACGGTGGCCGCGACCAGCTGCCACCACTTGCCCACCACCAGTTCGCTCTGCGCTTCGGCGAGCATGGTGCCCCACGAGACCTGATCCAGCGGCACGCCGAATCCGAGGAAGGACAAAATGACCTCGGCCTTGATGAACGACACGACGTGCTGGGACAACTGCACCAGCGCGACATGGCTCACGTTGGGCAGGATGTGCGAGAACATTCGCGCGCGCCGGCTGGCGCCAAGCGCCTCGGCGGCGCGCACGTAGTCGCGCGAGCGGTGTTTCAGGTACTCGGCGCGGATCAGGCGATAGATGCCGGTCCAACCTGTCAGTCCCAGGATCACGACGATGTTGGCCAGCCCCGGGCGCAGCACGGCCGCGAACGCCAGGATGAGCAGGATGCTGGGAATCGACGTGAAGACACTGTAGAGCCACTCGAGCAGATCATCGACCCAGCCGCCGGAGAATCCGGCCCATGCGCCCAGCACCGTGCCGATCAGGGTGGCGAGCAGGGCCGCGCTCAGGCCGACGAACAAGGACACCTCGGTCCCCTTGATCGCCTTGGCCAGGACATCGCGCCCCCACTTGTCGGCGCCCATCGGCAAAGTCTGTGCACGCTCGGTCTGGCTGACGCGCAATTGCGCCGCACGCTGATCCCATTCTTCGTAACGCGGCGCCAGCGGGTCGATATCGGTGAGATCGACCGGCGCGACGGCTTCGCGCGGGCCGCGCCCGAGCGCGGCGCTGCCGGGTGCGGCGATGTCTGCGGCCCAGGTTGGCGGCGCATACGAGACCGCCACTTCGCGACTCCAGTCACGCGCCAGCAGACCGGTCCACGCGCCCAGCATCAGCAGCAGGTAGGCAACGACAATGGCCAGCGCGACCATGGCCACCCGGTCGGCGCGAAGCCGCTGCCAGGCCAGCCCGAGCAGACCCTTCGATGAATCGCCTGCGTCGGCGGACGGTGAGTCTAGAACCGCGGCCATCGCACCGCCCTACTTGTAGGTGATCCGCGGATCGACCGTGCGATACAGCACGTCGACCAGCAGGTTGATGACCATGGTGAGCAAAGCCAGGCTCACCGCGACCGCCTTGATCACCGGGAAATCGCTGCGCTCGACCGCGGTGATCACCTCGCGCCCCAGCCCGGGAATCGAAAAGAATTTTTCGAGCAGGAACGAGCCCACGAAGACCCCGGGCAGATGGATCGCGACATTGGTGAGGATTGGGATCAGCGCATTGCGCAGCACATGGCGCAGCATGACCACGCGCTCGGGCAGACCCTTGGCGCGCGCGGTGCGCACGTAGTCCTGGTCGAGTTCGTCGAGAAAGAACGACCGGTAGAGGCGAATCTGCGGGGCCAGCGACACAGCGACCGCGCAGGCCACCGGCAGCGGCGCATACACCAGCAGGTTGCGCAGCGGATCGTCGCTCCAGCCCTGGACTGGAAACCAGCCCAGCTGGAACCCGAACAGATACTGAAACACGATGATGTAGACCAGAAACGAGACCGACATCGCCACCGTGCACAGGACCATGATGTTGCGGTCGGTGAGCGATCCGCGCACGTAGGCCACCGCCAGCGCCAGCATCGCGCCCAGCACCGTCTCGAGCACCAGCACCGGCAGCATGAGGGTCAGCGTCGGCCCGAGGCGGGTCAGGAAGATGTTTCGAACTTCCTCGTTCGTTGCCCAGCTGCGGCCGAAATCGAAGGTGACGACCTGCTGCGCGAAAATCGCGAGCTGAATCCACCAGGGTTTGTCTACCCCCAGCGAGGCGCGGATCTCCTGGACCCGTGTGGGATCTGCGATCAGGCCGGCGAGCTGCTCGGCCGGATCGCCCCCCACCCAGTTGAAGAGCACAAAAATGAGCAGCATCACCCCCGCGAGGGTGGGAATCATCTGCCACAGGCGTCTGAGAAAAAAGCGGGCCATTTGGTTTCGGTGCCGGCCATCAGGGCCGTCTGGATGCCCCCGAACACGGGGAGTTGCAGCAAGCATATAGAATCGACAGGACTTCAGCCCAAACCACGCGACGCCCCCTGCTCGAGCCCATGTTCGCACGCCTGCTGTCCATCGTCGCGCTGTCCATCGTCGCGCTGAGCACTCTCGTCGCGCCGGCCTTCGCAACCCTGACGGCGCAAGCCGGCGGCGCCAGTGCCGCGCCCCGAGTGCTGCGCTACGCATTCCCGGTCGCCGAGACCGGATTCGACCCGACGCAGATCAGCGACCTCTATTCCAGCACCTTGATCTCGCACATCTTCGACTCGCCGCTGCAATATGATTTCCTCGCCCGACCGGCGCGCCTCAAGCCCGGCACTGCGGCTGCCTTGCCGGTGGTGTCCGCCGACGGGCTGACGATACGGGTGAGCCTGAGTCCAGGCATCTACTTTGCCGATGACCCGGCTTTCAAAGGTCAGCCCCGCGAACTGGTGGCGCAGGACTACGTCTACAGCATCAAGCGCCACTACGACCCGCGCTGGCGCAGCGCCGTTCTGGGCACTTTCGAGGACTACCTGATCGGTCTGCGCGAGCTGCGTGCGGAGGCTCTGCGCAGCGGCCGATTCGATTACGACCGCGAGGTGGAAGGGCTTCGTGCGATTGATCGCTACACCTTCGAGATGCGCCTGCTCAAGCCCAATTTCGTGCTGATCTATGCGCTGGCCGAGTGCCGCGCCAGTTGCGCGGTGGCGCGCGAGGTGGTTGACGCCTATGGCGACAAGATCATGGAGCATCCGGTGGGCACCGGACCGTTCCGCCTGGCCACCTGGAAGCGGTCTTCGCGCATGGTGTTCGTGCGCAACCCGGGCTACCGCGAGGAGGTCTACGACGCGACGCCGCCCGCCGACGATCCAGTCTCGCAAGCCATCGCCGAACGCCTGCGCGGACGCCGCCTGCCGATGATCGATCGGGTCGAGATCGACATCGTCGAAGAAGCGCAGCCGCGCTGGCTGGCGTTCCTGAATCAGCAGCACGATCTGATCGAGCTCGTACCCAATGAGTTCGCGCAGACCGCGTTTCCGGGCGACCAGCTCGCCGCTTATCTGGCGCGTCGCGGCGTGCGGATGGAGCGTTCGATCCGCATGGATCTGCGCTACACCTTCTTCAACTGGACCGACCCGGTGGTGGGCGGTCCCCAGGCCGAACAAGTCGCGCTGCGGCGCGCGATCTCGCTGGGCTACAACAGCGAAGACGATCTGCGCATCCTGCGCCGCAATCAGGCGCTGCCTGCGCACGGGCTGGTGCCACCGGGCGCGGCCGGCCATGACCCGACCTTGCGCAGCGACATGAACACCCACGACCCGGCGCGCGCCAAGGCCCTGCTCGACCTGTACGGCTATCGCGATCGCGATGGCGATGGCTACCGCGAACTGCCCGATGGCAAACCGCTGGCGCTGGCGTTCACCACCGGCAACGACCAGGCCGCCAAACAGGTCAACGAGCTCTGGAAACGCAGCATGGACGGCATCGGCATCCGGCTGATCTTCAAGCGCGCGAAATGGCCCGAGCAGCTCAAGGCGGCGCGCGCCGGCAAATTGCAGATGTGGTCGGTCGGCAGCAGCTCGAGCGCGCCCGACGCCGACAGCACGCTATCGGGGCTGTATGGCCCGAACGCCGGCCGCAGCAACTTGAGCCGCTTCGATCTGCCGGCGTTCAACGCGCTCTACGAACAGATGGTCACCCTGCCCGATGGCGGCCCGCGCAACACACT
>JAYVOV010000590.1:0-3709 GCA_043757735.1 Burkholderiaceae bacterium | reverse complement strand
CGCCTTCACCTGGCTTTCGCGATAGACCATCATGCCGCCGGCCGATCCGAGGGGCACACCGACCCAGCGCTTGCCGTCGGGGCGCAGATAAGCCTCGCAGGCCGGATACCAGCCGCCGTATTTTTTGCCCAGGTATTCGCACAGGTCGGTCACGTCGACCAGTTTGTCCGGATACAGATTGGCATCGTCGTTGGTCGACAAGATGACATCGGGGCCGCTGCCGACATTGGCTGCGACTGCCGCCTTCGGGCGAACGTCTTCCCAGCCTTCGTTGTCGACGCGGACTTCGATGCCGGTTTTCTCGGTGAACCGCTTGACGTTGGCCATGTAGGCATCTTCGTCGCCCTGGACGAAACGCTTCCAGCGCAGCACCCGCAGCTTTGCGCCTTTTTCAGGCTGGTTGTTCCAGGTTTGAGCGTGGACGGACGGGGCGCCGACGATCGCGGCGCCGGCTGTGGCGCCGGCTGTTGTTTTCAGGAACTCACGACGTTTGAATGGGGTCATGGATTGTCTCCTCGTTGGGTGTCGCAGAAATGAACACGGCTTTGATTGGCCGCTGTTTGAAAAATTCCGCCTTGCGGCAGGTTCCGGGCGCCGGGCTCAGTTGCCGGCCAGGCGCTTGCCGTCGCCTGCGTCGAACACGTGGATGGCCGATCCTTCCGGCGCCAGCACGATGCGGTCGCCCGGCTTGAAGGTGTGGCGCTCCCGGAAAATGGCATTGAGCGCGCCAGCCGCGCTCCTGGCGTAGATCTGGGTATCGGCGCCGGTGGGTTCAACCACCACAACTTCCGCCGCGATGCCCTGACTGCCCAAGGTGAGGTGCTCGGGACGAATGCCGAAGATCACCGCCTGGCCGGGTGCAGCCCGCAGCCCGGGCACCGCGATCACGCTGCTGCCGTCGAGGCTGACGCCTGCACCGTCGGGCGCAATGACACCCTTGAGCATGTTCATGGCGGGCGATCCGATGAAACCTGCCACGAAGGTGTTGGCAGGGCGGTCGTAGAGCTCCAGGGGTGTACCCATCTGCTCGACGATGCCGTCATGCATGACCACGATCTTGTCGGCCATGGTCATGGCTTCGATCTGGTCGTGGGTGACATAAACCGACGTGGTCTTGAGCCGCTGATGCAGTTCCTTGATCTCGGTGCGCATCTGCACACGCAGCTTCGCATCGAGGTTCGACAAAGGCTCGTCGAACAGGAAGACCTGCGGTTTGCGCACGATAGCGCGTCCCATCGCGACCCGCTGGCGCTGACCGCCAGACAACTGCCGCGGGTAACGGTCTAGGAGCTGACCGAGACCCAGAATGCGTGCCGCCTCTTGCACACGCCGGTCGATCTCGGACTTCTCGGCCTTGGCGAGCTTCAGGCTGAAGGCCATGTTGTCGTAGACCTTCATGTGCGGGTACAAGGCGTAGTTCTGAAAGACCATTGCGATGTCACGCTCTTTGGGGGCGACATCGTTGACCACGCGTCCGCCGATCTCGATCGTCCCGCCGGTGATTTCCTCGAGCCCAGCGATCATCCGGAGCAGCGTGGATTTGCCGCAGCCGGAGGGGCCCACCAGCACGCAGAATTCCCCGTCCGCGATCTCGACTGCAACTCCCTTGATGATATGAGTCTCGCCGAAGTACTTCTGGACGTTCCTGATCGCTACTTCCGCCATTGAACTCTCTCGGCTCTTTTATTGACTCGTTATAGGAGCACCGGCGTCTCCCCCGGCTGCGTCGGCCGAATTATGCCGCAGATCGAGTAATTGCCAGCGGATCTCGTATCCGGGGCTCCAGCAGATTGCCTTTTCGCCCGCGCGCGCCTTGCCAGGCTTCCAGCTCGCGGGCGCTGAACTCGCGGTCGACGGCTTTTGCGCCGCGCCCGATGCCGGATATCACGACCCCCGCGTCACCGAAGAGAAGCGCCTGGCGCAGCGCTTCTTTCGGCTCCAGACCCATCAGCGTCGTGCCGCGCCCACCGTTGCGCAGGACCTTGAGCTGATCGAGGCCGAACACCAGCGCCCGCCCTTCGCCGGACAGACACAAGACCCGGTTCATGCCGGGCATGAACACGGCCGGGCGCAACGGCTCGTCACCCTCGTCCAGAGAGATGAAGGTTTTGCCCTGGCGGTTGCGGCCAACGAGGTCGCCCGCCTGACAGATGAACCCGTTGCCCTGGCGCGTCGAACAGAACACGCCGGCGCCCGCGGGGCAAGCAAAAACGTGGTCGATCCGGCTGCCAGATTCCTGGTCGAAGAAACTGGTCACCGGGGCGCCGTCGCCGCGCGCCGACGGCAATTGCGACACCGGCACCGAATACGCGCGACCGTTCGAGGCGATCCCGAATAATTGGTCGAGCGTGCTGACTTCGAAGGCGCCGGCAATCCCGTCGCCGGCCTTGAAGGTGAACAGACTCCGGTCGTGACCGTGGCCTTGGCGCGCCCGCACCCAGCCCTTCTGCGAAACGATGACCGTCACCGGCTCTTCGACGACCTTCACCTCGAGCACCGCACGGCGCGACTCCTCGATCAGGGTGCGGCGATCGTCGCCGAACTGCTTGGCGTCGTGCTCGATCTCTTTGATCACCTGCTTGCGCATCGCCGCAGGACTGGCCAGCAAGGCCTCGAGCCCACCCTTCTGTTGACGCAATTCGGCGAGTTCCTTCTCGATGCGCAAGGTCTCGAGCCGGGCAAGCTGACGCAGCCTGATCTCGAGGATGTCCTCGACCTGGCGTTCGCTCAGTCCAAAGCGGGCGATCAGCGCCGCCTTCGGATCGTCGGCCTCGCGGATGATGCGGATCACCTCGTCAATGTGCAGCAGGATCAGATGCCGGCCGTCGAGGATATGAATGCGGTCATCAACCTGCGCCAGACGATGGCGAGTTCTGCGGGTGACTGTGGTCAGCCGGAACTCCGCCCATTCGCGCAGCACTGCCACCAGCCCCTTTTGGCGTGGCCTGCCGTCGAGCCCGATGCAGACCAGATTGACCGCAAGATTGCTCTCCAGGCTGGTGTGCGCGAGCAGCACGGTCAGGAGTTCGTGCTGCGCAATCTTGGCGGTGCGCGGCTCGAAAACCAGACGCACCGGCGCTTCACGACCCGACTCGTCGCGGACCGCATCCAGCACGCCGAGCACCACCTGCTTGACCTGCAGCTGCTCGGGCGTCAGCGACTTCTTGCCGGCTCGAATCTTGGGATTGGTGAGTTCCTCAATTTCTTCGAGCACCTTCTGCGACGAGACGCCATGCGGCAGTTCGTTCACCACGAGCTGCCATTGGCCGCGGGCCAGGTCCTCGAACACGTGCCGTGCGCGCAGTTTCAAGGAGCCGCGGCCGCCAGCGTAGATGTCACGGATATCGCCGGCCGGCGAAATGATCTGCGCGCCGCCAGGGAAATCGGGACCGGGCAGCAGGCGCAAGAGCTGGTCGAGATCGGTAGCGGGATCGCGCACCATCTGGGCGGCGGCGGCGGCCACTTCGCGCAGATTGTGCGGCGGGATCTCGGTGGCCAGGCCAACCGCGATGCCGGACGCGCCATTGAGCAGCATCATGGGCAGACGCGCCGGCAGTTGCCGGGGCTCCTGCGCCGAGCCGTCGTAGTTCGGCACGAAATCAACCGTGCCTTCGTTGATTTCGTCGAGCAGAAGACGGGCGAAGCGGGTCAGCCTCGCCTCGGTGTAGCGCATCGCTGCGGCACCGTCGCCATCGCGAGACCCGAAATT
>JAYVOV010000589.1:0-13962 GCA_043757735.1 Burkholderiaceae bacterium | reverse complement strand
ACGACATTTCGCACCTGCCCCCGCTCGGGTTTGCAGTTCGAGGCGAATGCCGAAAAACTGATGATCGCCAACGCGGTCACGGCGGTGGTTTTTCTGCTGGTTGGCGGCATCCTGGCCATCGGGGTCGTTTTGACCCGCTGGCCAGCGATCCACTGGCTGCAGGCCGACACCTTCTATCAGGTGCTGACGGCCCACGGCATCGACATGCTGATCTTCTGGATCATCTTCTTCGAGATCGCGGTTCTGTATTTCTGCTCATCGACACTGCTGCGATGTCGACTGGCCACGCCCAACCTGGCCTGGCTCGCATTCGCGCTGATGCTCATTGGCGCCGTCACCAACAATGTGGCTGTCTACCAGGGCGGCTCCAGCGTGATGATGACTTCGTACGTGCCGATGATGGCGGCGCCGGCGTTTTATCTGGGGCTCATTCTGTTCGCAGTGGGTGCGCTGATCGGCTGCTTTGTTTTTCTCGGCACGCTGGTGGTGGCCAAGCGCGACAAGACCTACACCGGCTCCGTGCCCCTGGTGACCTTCGGTGCGATCACCGCCTGCATCATCGCGGTGTTCACCATCGCCTCGGGCGCGATCATCCTGATACCCACCTTCCTGATGTCGGTGGGAATCGTCAAAGAAGTCGATCCGCTGGTCTATCGCACGATCTGGTGGGCATTCGGCCACTCGTCACAGCAGATCAACGTGGCTGCGCACATCTCGATCTGGTACGCGGTGGCGGCGATCGCTTTCGGGGCCAAGCCGATGTCCGAGCGGGTCAGTCGTGGCGCCTTCCTGCTCTACATCCTGTTTCTGCAGCTGGCCAGTGCCCATCACCTGCTCGCCGACCCGGGTCTGTCGACCGGATGGAAAGTCGTCAACACCAGCTACTTCATGTATTTCGCGGTGCTGGCCTCGATGATTCACGGCCTGACGATTCCGGGCGCAATGGAAGTGGCGCAGCGCAAGAAGGGCTTCAACAAGGGCCTGTTCGAGTGGTTGCGCAAAGCGCCTTGGGGCAATCCAGTGTTCTCGGGGGTGTTCATCTCGATCATCGGCTTCGGATTTCTGGGCGGCATCTCCGGCGTGATGATGGGCACCGAGCAGCTGAACATGATCATCCACAACACCATCTACGTGCCGGGGCATTTTCACGCCACGGTCGTGATCGGCACCACCTTGTCGTTCATGGCGCTCACGTACTTCCTGATCCCGGTGCTGTTCCGGCGCGAGATGATCGCACCGGGATTGGCCAGGTGGCAGCCGTATCTGTTCGGCTTCTCGATGTACGCTTTTGTGCTGGTGATGATGGGCGCGGGCACCCTTGGTGTGTCGCGGCGGCACTGGGACATGGCCTTCAGCGGGGCGGCTCTGGCCTATGAATGGCCGGGCGCCGCCTACCTGATGATGGGACTGGTGGGCATCACCGGCATCGCAGCCATTGCCGGTGGCGCGATCTACATCTACGTGACGGTCGGTTCGCTGCTGTGGGGCAAGCGCCTGGACACCGGCAAGCAGAGCAGCACCTTCACGCCGATTCCGGTGGCGTCACCGAGCGCGGCGGTGCAGGGCTACGGCTCGATCGGCTTCGCTGCGCCGGGCACCTTCGCGCTGGCGATGGTGTTCCTGGTTGCCTTCGTGCTGTACTACTTCATCAACTGGAAGTACCTGTCGCAGCTCTGGGGCCTGAGTTGAGCTCGCCATGAATACCGCCGCCGCACGTCCTGTCCCGTTGCGCGCCGCCAGCCTGGCGCGTGAAGTGCTCGGTCTGTTCAAGCTTCGGATCGGGTTCATGATCATGATCACCGCGCTGGTCGGCGCGGCAGTCACCCCCGGTCCGTGGCCCGGCGCGGGGCCGGTGCTCGTGCTGGCCTTCGCGGTGCTCGTATCGTCGGGGGCGGCCGGCGCCTTCAACCAGTACATGGAGGTGGAAACCGACCGCCTGATGGCGAGGACCCGCGGCCGTGCTTTCGTCACCGGCGCGTTGCCGCACTCGCCGGCCTGGCTGGTGCTGATCGCACTGCTGCTGGTTGCGGCCTGCGCGGCCGCGTGGAGCGTGTTGAATGCGATGGCCGCCCTGCACACCTTTCTCGGCGCCTTCGTCTACGGCGTGGTCTATACGCTGTGGCTGAAGCGGCGCAGTTGGCTCAACATCGTGGTGGGCGGGCTGGCCGGCAGCTTTGCGGTGCTGGCGGGTGCGTCGGCGGTTGATCCGACGCTCGGGCCGCTGCCGCTGCTGCTCTCGCTGGTTCTGTTCCTCTGGACACCGCCGCACTTCTGGAGTCTGGCAATAGCCAATCAGGCCGACTACGCGGCCGCGGGCGTGCCGATGCTGCCGGTGGTCGTTGGTCCCAGGCGCGCCGCGCAGGCAGTGCTGCTCAGTACGGTGGCGCTGGTCCTTGCCTCCTTGCTGCCGGGTTTTTTTGGAGCCGGACCGCTCTACCTGGTGGGCGCGGCGTCGGGTGGTGGCTACTTTTTGCTGAAGGCCTGGCGCCTGTCGCGCGAACAGAGTCGCAAGACTGCGATGGCGGCGTTTTTCGCGTCCCTGGTCCAATTAAGTCTGGTCCTGGTGGCGGCGACGCTCGACGGTCTGCTGCGATGAGCCTTCGGGCTGCTCTGCTGTTGGGCGCCGCTCTATCTAGCAGCGCGGGCGCCGCTCTGTCTGCCGACGCCAGCGCCGCCGTTCCCCTCGACCCGAGTGCCGCCGTGCGCGACAGCCAGGCTGCCATCGGGCGTCTGGTGAATGGGCACCGGCTGCTCGATCGTCAGGGGCGCGAAGTGCGCCTGTCGGACTACCTCGGCAAGCCCCTGCTGGTGAGTTTCATCTACACCGGCTGTTTTCAGGTCTGCCCCACCACCACCCAGTCGCTGGCGCGGGCGGTGGATCAGCTGGCCCAGGTTTTTGGCGCCGACAAGTTCAATGTGGTGAGCATCGGATTCAATCAGCCCTTCGACTCGCCCGCGGCGATGCGGGTCTTCGCCGCGCAGATGCGGATCGAGGCCCCAAACTGGGCGTTCCTGAGCCCGCCGCCGGCGACGGTCGACGCACTCACCCGTGACTTCGGCTTTCGCTACGCAGCCACACCGGCCGGGTTCGACCACGTGCTGCAGGTGTCGGTGCTCGATTCCCACGGACGCATCTATGCCCAGGTTTATGGCGATGAGTTGTCGCGCGACAAGCTCGGTGAGCCGGTCCGCCTGCTCCTGCGCGATGCACCTATGCCCGCGGGTCTGCCGATCGCTGAACTGGTCGAGCGGGTGCGCATTCTGTGCACCGTCTACGACCCTGTGACAGGCAACTACCGCTACAACTACGGATTGATTCTCGAGATTGCCGGCGGCGTGACATTCGCAATATCGATGATCGGGTTCTTCGCGATCGAGTGGCGCAACCGCCGGCGCCTGCGCCGTCGGTCGTCCTCGACCACGGCGCCGCTGGTCGAACACCCGGGCTGAGGCGCATGCACCCGCTGCGTGCCTCCCGCCTCCAGGTGCTGGCAGGCTATCGCATGGTCGAGCAGTCGGTCGATCTGGCGTTCGGGGCGGGTCTGAATCCGCTGCGGCATCTGGGATCGCTGGGGTTCCTGCTGTCTTGGATCCTGGCGATCAGCGGCATCTACGTGTACGTGCTGTTCGATACCTCGGTGCAGGGCGCTTATCAGTCGATCGATCGGCTCGCCCGCGCACCCTGGTACCACGGTGGGATGCTGCGCAGCCTGCACCGGTATGCGGCCGACGGGTTCGTTCTGGTGATGCTCGCGCACATGCTGCGCGAGGGCCTCTTCGGGCGCTATCAGGGGTTTCGGCGCGTTCCCTGGCTCACCGGCGTGCCGCTGCTGCTGCTGGCATTCACCAGCGCCATCGGCGGGTTCTGGCTGTGCTGGGATCAGCTCGGGCAATTTTCGGCGCTCGCGACCGCCGAACTGCTCGATCGCCTGCCTCTGTTTGCCGCGCCGCTGTCGCGGAATTTTCTACTGCCATCGGCTGTCAGCGACCGGCTCTTTTCGCTGCTGGTTTTTGTTCATATCGGAGTCCCGCTGCTGCTCATCTTTGGTCTGTGGTTTCATATCCAGCGCCTCTCGCGGGCGGCGGTTTTCCCGCCCCGGCCGCTGGCAATCGGGGTGGCGATCACTTTATGTCTGCTGGCGCTGGCCGCACCGGTGAGCAGTCATCGCCCTGCGGACATGGCCGTCTCACCGGCGCAGCTCGACATCGACTGGATGCTGCTGTTCGTGCACCCGCTGACCTACGGCACCTCGCCGGCTTTCGTCTGGGTGCTGCTGGGCGCGTCATTGCTGCTGCTGCTCGGACTGCCGTTCCTGCCGCAGCCGCAGCCGCGGCCGGTGCCGGTCGCGGTGGTCGATCCCGACAACTGCAACGGCTGCCGACGCTGCTTCGACGACTGTCCGTACGCTGCGGTCACGATGGTCGACCATCCCATCCGGGCTGGCCGCCAGATCGCCCAGGTCAATGCCGATCTGTGCGCCAGTTGCGGCATCTGCGCCGGGTCCTGTCCGTCATCGACGCCGTTTCGTCGGGTCGCCAATCTGGTGACCGGCATCGACATGCCGAGCCTGCCAGTCGATGGGCTGCGCCGTCAGATGGTTGAAGGTCTGGCCGCGCTGGACCCGGGGAGGCCTAAGATCGTGGTCTTTGGCTGCCGACATGGCGCCGACGTGCGGACCCTCGCCGACCCCGATGTGCTGGGTCTCGATCTGCTTTGCACCGGGCAACTGCCGCCGGCATTCATCGAATATGCCTTGCGGGACGGCGCCGATGGCGTGCTGGTCAGCGCGTGCGCGCAAGGTGGCTGCGAATTCCGTCTGGGCGAACGCTGGACGGCCGAACGTCTGGCCGGCACACGCGAGCCGCACCTGCGTGAGTCGGTGCCGCGCGAGCGCATCGAGATGGCCTGGGCCGATGCTGGCGAAGAGGGCGCGCTGCGCCACGGCCTGGACCGTCTGCGTCGGCGGCTCGCGACCGCGCCGGTCCTGGCGGGCGGCGCGCCGGACACCGCCCATGGCTGAGCGTGTTTCCTGGAAACCCGGCGTGTGGATTGGTCAGGCGCTGCTCTACGGCGTGTTCGCGCTGATCATCGGCGTCTTCTCGCATTGGCCACCTTACCGTCTTCTCGCGCCCGATCAGGCGCTGATCAAGGTGAGCTTCAATCAGCAGGGCAAGCCAGTGTCGGCGTGCCGCCCCGCGACCGCCCAGGAACTGGCCAGATTGCCGCCGAACATGCGTGCACCGCTGGTGTGTCCGCGCGAGCGCTCGCCGATCACGATCGAGATGGAGCTCGACGGCGCGGTGGCGCTGCGCCATGTCGCGATACCCTCGGGGCTGTCACGCGATGGTGCATCGGCGTTCTATCACCGCCTGCAAGTGCCGGCCGGCACGCACCGTCTGACGGTTCGCCTGAAGCATGATGCGCAGAGCCCGGGCTTCGATTTTGAACGGCAGGCCACGGTCACTCTGCAGCCGGCGCAGATTCTGGTGATCGACTTCGATCCCGGAAAAGGCGGGATCACGCTGCAATGAACCCGATCGTGCCTGCTCTGCTGGCGGGAGCGTCCGCGTGATCGCGCGCCTGCAGTCGCTGCTGCGCTGGTGCTTCATGCGCATCGAAGCGGTGTTCAACGCCGCCTTCGGCGAGCGCCTGAATCCGCTCTATCACCTGGGCGCAATCACCTTCACCTGCTTCTGGCTGGTCGCCGGCAGCGGCTTGTATCTTTACGCTTTCTTCGAAACCGGTGTTGCTGGCGCGTACAACTCGGTCGACGCGCTCACGCACAACCAGTGGTACGCCGGCGGCATTTTGCGCAGCATTCATCGTTACGCGTCGGATGCGATGGTGCTGACCCTGCTGCTGCACATGGTCCGCCATTTCGCGTTCGATCGTCTGCGCGGCTTTCGGTGGTTCTCGTGGGTCAGCGGCGTCGCGCTGATCTGGGGCGTCTACGTCTCCGGCATCATCGGCTACATGCTGCCCTGGGATCGCCTGGCGCAGTTCGTGATCGTCGCAGCCTTCGAATGGCTCGACTGGCTGCCCGGATTCGGTGGCACGCTGATCCGCAACTTCATCTATCCAACCAGCGTCAACGACCGGTTCTTTTCGCTGCTGGCCTTCATGCACATCGGGATCCCGCTGGTGGTGCTGCTGCTGATGTGGATCCATGTTCAGCGTGTGCCCAAGGCCAAGACCAGTCCGCCGCGGCCCGTCGTGATCAGTCTCGTCGCTTGCCTGCTGCTGCTGTCGCTGTGGCAGTCAGCCAAGGCGGCGCCGCGCGGCTCGGGTCTTCGCCAACTGATCTTCAGCTCGACTGGTTCTATCTGGCGATATTTCCGCTCCTCTATCTGTGGCCCCTGGCCAAGGTATGGGCGCTTCTGGGCGCCGGCTCCGCGCTGCTGACACTGATGCCCTGGCTGCCGCCGCGTCGGCGGCGCTCTGCGCGGCAGGCATTCACGGTATCGATTCACGATACGCCTGCGCAGCTGATGGTTCGTCGCGGCGAGACCATCCTGGAGGCCGGATTGCGCGAGGGCATTGCCATGCCGTACGAGTGCCGCAACGGCGCCTGCGGGGTTTGTGTCTGTACCGTGATGAAGGGTTCGGTCGACCTGGGCAAGTATCAGGCCAGCGCACTGCCGGCAGCGGCGCGGGCTCTGGCGCAGGCGCTGATGTGCTGCGCCAGGCCGCTGTCGGATCTCGAGATCGCGTTCACGCAGCCGGTGGGTGAACCGCGCGCGGCGCTGCGTGAATACGAAGGCCGGGTCGAGTCGATCGAGCGGCTGAGCGAGGAGGTCATTCGGCTGATGGTGTCTGTGCCGGGCGGCGAACGAGTCGCGTATGCCGCCGGCCAGTATGTCAACATCATCCTGGCGGACGGGCAGCGCCGGGCATACTCGTTCGCCAGTGCACCGGATGGCAACGAGCGCATCGAACTGCATGTGCGTCGAATTCCCGGAGGGCTGTTCACCGGCCACGTATTCGATGAGATGCGGGTGGGCGATACCTTGCGCTTCGAAGGCCCCCTGGGCAGCTTCTGTCAGCACGAAGGCGAGCGGCCAATTTTGTTCGTGGCGGGCGCGACCGGTTTCGCACCAGTCAAGAGCATCGTCGAAGACTGCTTGCGGCGGGGCCGGCAGCGCTCGATGACCGTGTATTGGGGCGTGCGCCACCGCGACGATCTGTACATGGCCGACCTGGCCGAACAGTGGCAGCGAGACCACGCGAATTTTCATTTCGTGCCGGTGATCTCCGACGGCCAGCCCGACGATGGCTGGACTGGCCGGCGCGGACTGGTGCACGACGCGATGCTCGCCGACCATCCCGACATGACCGGGTTCGAGGTCTATGTTTGCGGATCGGTGAAGATGGTCGAGGTGGCGGTGCCGGCATTCCTCGCGCACGGGCTCGGTCCGGACAGGTGTTTCACCGATGCCTTCATGCCGGCGCTCGGTCGAGCGCCGGCCACCCCGGAGTCTGGTTGACGTCGACCCGGCGTCGCCCTGATTCAGCCCGGCCTGCAGGTCCTCGAACGCCAGGCGGTGGCCGGGCGGCCATGGGACAATGCAGCCGAGGCCAGTTGGCCCGATCGGGAGATCTATTCATGTCACAGGAAACGCTGTTCGAAGGCTCGCTGCGCTGGGCCGGCCCGGCTGCCGGCCAGGCGTTCAGTTACGACAGCTTCGACCGTTCGACGCAGCTCGATTTTGCCGGCGGCGCGACAGTCCAGGCATCGGCACCTGCCGAGTTCAAGGGGGACGATGCAAGACTGAATCCCGAGACCCTGATGCTGGGCTCGCTGATGCAGTGCCATTTCCTTACTTTCATGGCGGTCGCCTCGAAATCAGGCGCCACCGTGCTTTCGTACAGCGACCGGGCAACCGGGCGGCTCGCGCTCAAAGAGGGCCGAATGAGATACATCGAGGTCACCCTGCATCCCCGTGTGGTGCTGGCCGACGCGGCTCATATGGCCCGGCTGGCGGTGTTCCACGACAAGGCCCACGCCAATTGTTTCATGGCCAATTCGGTGAATTTTCCGGTCATTATTTCGGCCGACCCGCCGTGAATCGACAGGGCGCCCGCATCCCGCAACGACGGGGGCAGGTTCTCACCAGCGATACGCCACCTGACCGAACACGGTGCGGCCTGGTTGACGCCCGAACGCAAAGTACTGCCGATTGCCGAGGTTCTCGCCGCGCAGGCTGACACTGACGT
This sequence comes from Burkholderiaceae bacterium, assembly GCA_043757735.1. GTDB lineage: Bacteria > Pseudomonadota > Gammaproteobacteria > Burkholderiales > Burkholderiaceae_E > Quisquiliibacterium. Next base: position 5,747 of record JAYVOV010000589.1, on the reverse strand, counting down.
GACGGTCGAGCTGCCAGGCAACGCGGCCCGACAAAATCGTATAGGCATCGTAGGCGCCATAGACGCCGTTCGCGGTGTTCACATTCAGGTCGTCGCCCGAACCGAATACCCGGCTGACATGGCGCAGCGCCAGGAATCCGCTGGCGCGGCCGCGTTCCACCTCCAGTGCCAGCGAGGCGGTCGTCTGCGGCACATCGGTCAGGCGCTTGCCTTCGCTGGCAGGCACGGCGCTGTTGCGGGTGATGTCGTAGCGGAAGTGGTGCGTGAACATGGCCATCAGCCGCACGCCCGACCTGCCGAACCGCCAGCTCGCCTGCGCTTCGATGCCGTCGACATCGGCCTGGCCGGCGTTTTCGGTTCGCGTCAGCGTGGGTGAAATGCGTCGACGGTAGATGAGATCGCTCAACTGCTGGCGGTACAGCGTGACGGAAAATCCGGCGCCATTCGTGCTTTGCCAGTCGGCCCCCACCTCGAGCGCACGAACGCGCTCGGGCTTGAGCTCGGGCGCCGCGTCATTGACCGACTCCGTGCCGGCAGTGGCGCCGGGCAGCACCGTGCGCGAGTACAAATCGAGCAGCGCGGGCGAGCGAAATGCATCGCCGAACGAACTGCGCAGGCTCAGGCCGGGCGCCGCCTGCCAGACCAGGGCCAGCTTCGGGCTCAACTGTGAAAATGCATGTTTGTCGTAGCGCAGCGAGAACGCCGGTGCGGTGTTCTGCGATACCTCGCCCTGGGTCTCGAATCGATCGATGCGCCCACCGAGATACGCGGTGAGTGTGTTGAGCATCCGGTATTCGACCTGGCTGAACAGTGCGACCGAGTCGGCGCGGCCCGCGCCCGCGGTCAGGGTGGCGCCGAGCGCGTCCTGGTCGCGCCAGTAGGCTAGGGCCACTGTGCGTCGGTCGAGTTGACTGCGGGTCAAGGCCAGTCCCGCGATCGCAGCCCACGCCGTCGAGAACCGACGTCGCAGAGTCAGTTCCAGATCAATTCGCCGGTTCGGCTGCTCGGTCAATTCGCCGGGACCTCTGTCGTATTGGCCGAGACCGCTGGTGGGCTGCGAGAAGGTAAAGCGGTGGTTGAGCATGCCCAGTTGGGCGGCCAGTCGTGTGCCGTCATCGAACCGATGGGTGAGACGCGCATACAGGCGCTCATCTGATTCGCCGGCGGGTGTGGCGGTCAGCCAGTCGGAGGCGGCCAGCGCGACCTGGCGGCCACTGGCCGCGTCGACCGCGACGCTGCCGGTGAACACGCTGTCATCAGCGCTGTTGCGCAGAAAACTGTTTGCCGGCCCGTAGCCGACCCGATATTGCGTCCGTGCGACGCCCACGGTTATCCGAGTCGCCGCGCCGGCCTGCCAGTGAAGACCGAGGTCGCCGTAGTGCTGAGTCCACGGCCGGGCGCCTTTGTTGCCCAACCACCAGGCCGGGCTGCCAGCCGGGGTGGTGGTCGGCCGCGCGCCGGTCACAGGGGTTGTTCCCGCGCCGGCGACACTGGTTTTGACCACATCGTCGCTGTCCGGGTAGCCCGCGCTCTCGCGCCAGCCCGCCGCCAGGGTGATCCCCAGTCCGCCGTCGAAGCGGTGACGCAGAGCGGCGCCGGCGGCCCTCTGTCCCAGGTTGCCGATGCCGGCACTGATTCGTGCGAACGGCCGGTCAGGATCGGCGGTGATGACGTTGATCACGCCGCCCATCGCGTTGCCGCCGTACAGGGCTGAATACGGACCGCGAACCACCTCGATCCGCTCGATCTGATCGGCAATCAGCGAGGCGACGTTGATGCCGCCGGACAGGGCGTTGTTGATCGGATGACCATCAATCATCACCAGTGTGCGGGCGGTTCGCGGGATACCGCGCAGCGACAGCACCGCCTGGCCCGAGGCCGGCGGTGCGGTGCCGAAAACGGCGCCGCGCAGATAGGCGCCAGGCACATCGGCCAGCGCGTCGCCCAGCCGAACCGGTACGCGCAGGCCGAGGCTCTCGCCGCTCACCACCGAAACACTGGCCGGCGTGTCGGCAACGCCGAGCGCCATGCGAGTGGCGGTGACGATCACCGGGCCCAGCCGCAGCGGCGCAGCTTCTTCGTTGGCGGATGTAATCGTCTGGGCGCTCAGGTTCGAGCCGCTCGACAGTGCGAGCAGGACTGCGATCACGGGCGGAGCGCCGGTGGGTATGCGGAGTTTCATTTGTTTTCGAGCCTGTTCGGGCTGCGCTTCTTGTTATGCCTGAAGTCAATCTAGGCCGTGGCATGCGTTCTGAACTTGATCAGGATCAATGAGTTTGTGCACTCGCAGCAAGAAGATGAGTGCCAGACAACAAGACAAATCGCCAGTCCAATGGCCTCAAGGGAGCGCCTCATGAAACGCAAAGTACAAATGTCGTCACTCGCATTGCTGGTGGCTGCCGCCTTGGCGGGGCACGCCGGAATGGTTCTTGCTCAGGACAAGAAGCCGGTGACCGAGCCCGAAATGCGTTACCAGGCCGGCGGTTCACCGCTGGGCCAGGAAGAGATGTACCAGAGCATCAATCCGAAGTCGCCGCCGATGAGCAAGGTGGAGTTCGACAAGGCCCGCCAGATCTACTTCGAGCGCTGCGCGGGCTGTCACGGCGTGCTGCGCAAAGGTGCGACCGGCAAGGCGCTGACGCCGGACATCACGATGGCGCGTGGTACTGAATATCTGAAGACCTTCATCAAGTACGGCTCGCCCGCCGGGATGCCGAACTGGGGCACCTCCGGTGACCTCACCGATGCCGAAGTCGATCTGATGGGCCGCTACGTTCAGCATGAGCCGCCGACCCCCCCTGAATGGGGTATGGCCGACATGAAAAAGACCTGGAAGGTGCTGATCGAACCATCCAAGCGGCCGACTCGCAAGATGAACGACTACCAGATCGACAACATCTTCTCGGTGACGCTGCGCGACACCGGCGAGGTGGCGCTGATCGACGGCGACTCCAAGAAAATCATCAGCATCGTCAAGACGGGCTACGCGGTGCACATCTCTCGCACCTCGGCATCGGGTCGGTATCTGTACGTGATCGGCCGCGACGGCAAGATCAACCTGATCGATCTGTGGATGGAGAAACCCGACAACGTCGCTGAGATCAGAATCGGGCTCGAGGCGCGTTCGGTCGAGACCTCCAAGTACAAGAAGTACGCCGACAAACTCGCCATCGCGGGTGCCTACTGGCCGCCGCAGTATGTGATTATGAAAGGCGAGACGCTCGAGCCGCTGAAGATTCAATCGACGCGCGGCATGACGGTGGACACGCAGGAATACCATCCCGAGCCGCGCGTGGCCTCGATTGTTGCCAGCCAGAGCAAGCCGCAGTTCATTGTCAACGTCAAGGAGACCGGCAAGGTTCTGCTGGTCGATTACACCGATCTCAACAATTTGAAGACGACCGAGATCGGCGCTGCGCGCTTCCTGCACGATGGCGGCTGGGATTCAACCCTGCGCTACTTCCTGGTCGCAGCCAACCAGTCGAACAAGATCGCAGTGATCGACAGCAAAGAGGACAAACTGACTGCGCTGATCGATGTCGGCAAGATCCCGCACCCGGGACGTGGCGCGAACTTTGTTGATTCAAAGTTCGGACCTGTCTGGGCGACCGGCCACCTGGGCGACGAGACGATCTCGCTGATCGGCACCGACCCCAAAGGCCATAAAGCTCAGGCCTGGAAAGTGGTGCGCACGCTCAAGGCCCAGGGCGGCGGCAACTTGTTCATCAAGACCAATCCGAAGTCCAGCAACCTCTGGGTCGACACCCCGCTGAACCCGGATCCGAAGATCAGCCAGTCGATTGCGGTGTTCGACACCAGGAACCTCGACAAGCCGTATGAGGTGCTGCCGATCGGCGAGTGGGCGGGCGTGGGCGAAGGGGCCAAGCGGATCACCCAGCCCGAGTACAACAAGGCGGGCGACGAGGTCTGGTTCTCGGTGTGGAGCGCGAAGAACCAGCAGAGCGCGATCGTGGTTGTCGATGACAAGACCCGCAAACTCAAAGCGGTGATCAAGGATTCGCGTCTGATCACACCGACCGGAAAGTTCAACGTCTACAACACCCAGCACGACATCTACTGAACGGAGTTGACCATGCGATCGAAACCGATACTGTCGCTGGTGCTGCTGGCGGCACTGGGTGGCTTCACCAGCAGTGCGATGGCCAACGCGGATCTGGCCAAGAAGTACAACTGCGGGGGCTGCCATACGCCCGACAAGAAGCTGGTCGGCCCGTCCTACAAGGACATCGCGGCGAAGTACAAGGGCGATGCCGCGGCGCCGGCCAAGCTTGCCGAGAAGGTGACGAAGGGCGGCGTCGGGGTCTGGGGCCAGATTCCGATGCCGCCCAACGCCACGGCGCCAGCCGGTGATGTGGCGGCACTGGTGGATTGGCTCCTGGCGGGCGCCAAGTAGGCGCTTCGCACGGGCGCTCAGCTCGCAGCCGGTCGGATTCGGGTGTGTTCGATACCCAGGTTGGGCGGCCCTCGGTGGCCGCCCTTTTGTTGCAGATGATTTTCCGACTGTTTTGTGGATGGGCGGCCTGCATGCCCTTGGCGGGCCACGCGGTCGATCCGGTGCTGTCCCTCGATGTCGGTGCGCGCTATCTGCGCGCGTTTGAATGCAGCAGCGGCGAATTGCTGGGATCGGTTGTACTGAGGTCCCCGGTGACCGCGGGGCCTGCGGTCGATCCGCGGCGTGCGAGCGTGTTCGTCGGTGCGGGTGCAAGCCTCCTGCGGCTGGGTCTTCCCGATCTGACGGTGCATGCCGAACGCACGCTCGAGTATCAGTCGAGCAAGCTCGCCATCGGCCGTCGGCCGGACGGACTGCTGGTGCTAGCCGGGCCTGCTCTGAACGACGGGGCGCCGGGGTCGGCGCCCACGCCTTGGGTGATGCGCGCGTATCAGCCCCTTGATCTGTCGATGGCACACGACTGGCCGCTGGCGGGTCAGGGGCCGATCGCTTCACTGCGCGCCATCGATGCGCGCTCGCGGTTTGTCGCGGCGTTCGTGGATCGTGACGAAATCTGGGAAATGGCCTGGAACCGCGACGCCGATCCGGTGCTGCGCGGGCTGGTTCACGACTACCGAAGCGGCGAAGCGGTAGCGCTGCCTGGCCAGTTCACGCCACGGGTGTTCAAGGTTCCAGTCGCGTCCCGGGATCTGCTGGCGGGCGGCGCGGCGTTCGAGATGCTGCAGATCGATCGGCTGGGCCATGCCAGCCTGGTCAATCTCGACATCCGGCGCGTGACCGAAGGGCTCGCTTTGCCCGAAGCACGCTTGTTTGTCGCGTGGCGTTCTCGTGAGTCCAGGGGCTGGTTGGCCTTTCACGAGAATGGCGAAATTTCGCGCGTGACCGCCAGTCCGGCACGCGTGGACACCGTCGGTCGGCTGCAGGCGCCGCCGATTGGCGTTGTCGCGGATCAGGCCGGTTCGAGCGTGCTGGTCCTGCACCCGATCCCGGATAGACGGGGCGATACGTTCGTTGTGTCCCGGCTGTCGGCGCTCGCGACAGCGCCCCTGCTGACGGTCGAGCGCCTGGTCAATGCGCCGGCCGGCGCGGTGCGATTGGCGGGTTCGGTATCGGAGCGCTGCGTGGCGCTGTTGGCGCAGGATGGCCGTTGGCTGGCCGCAATTGCCGATTCAGCCGTTGAGCCGTCCGAAGTAACCCGCCGGTGAGTGGCTGAGCGCCACCGAAACGATGTAGCCGAACACGCTGATGGCAGCCAGGCCGGCGACGACTCGTGTCA
>JAYVOV010000588.1:0-3715 GCA_043757735.1 Burkholderiaceae bacterium | reverse complement strand
CCCCCCAGGATTCAACTCCGACAGCCTTCTAGAAGGAAGCATCATTCATGATTCGCGCCACCAAGATCGTCGCCACGCTCGGGCCCGCTTCGGCCAGTCCGGAAATCCTCGAACGGATGCTGGTTGCCGGCACGAATGTGGTGCGGGTCAACTTTTCGCACGGCAGCGCCGCCGAACACACCGCCACTGTCAACCTGGTCCGTGAAATCGCGCAGCGCCTCGGCCGTGATATCGGCGTCCTGGCGGATCTGCAGGGCCCCAAGATCCGGGTGGGCAAGTTCGCCAACGGCAAGATCGATCTCGCCATCGGCGATCGTTTCACCTTCGACATCGAATGCGACCTCGGCGATCAGCAGCGCGTGGGTCTCGACTACAAGGAACTGGTCAACGACGTGCGGGTCGGCGACACCTTGCTGCTCAATGACGGCCGTCTGATCATGCGGGTCGAGAAGGTGGGCAACACCACGATCGAGTGCACCGTCACCCAGGGCGGCGTCTTGTCCAATCGCAAGGGCATCAACCGCCAGGGCGGCGGCCTGACCGCGCCCGCGCTGACCGCCAAAGACATGGACGACCTCAAGACTGCGGTCGCCTTCGAGGCCGACTTCATCGCGGTGTCGTTCCCCAAGCACGCGCCCGACATGTACATGGCCCGTGAACTCATGCGCGCGGCCGGCGGTCATGCGCTGATGATCGCCAAGATCGAACGCTTCGAGGCGATCGGCAACCTGGAGGAGATACTCAAAGCCTCCGACGGCATCATGGTGGCCAGGGGCGACCTGGCTGTGGAAGTCGGCGATGCGGCGGTGCCGGCGCTGCAGAAACGCATGATCCGCATGGCCAAGGAGCACAACAAGTTCGCGATCACCGCGACCCAGATGATGGAGTCGATGATCGAATCGCCGGTGCCCACCCGTGCCGAAGTCTCCGACGTCGCCAACGCGGTACTCGATGGCACCGACGCGGTGATGCTGTCGGCCGAAACCGCGGCCGGCAAGTACCCGGTCGAGACCATCGAATCGATGGCCCGCATCTGCGTCGAGGCCGACCGCTCGCAGGCGGTGCCGCTGGACAGCGAGTTCCTTAACCGCACCTTCTCCCGGATTGATCAATCGATCGCGATGAGCGCGCTGTTCGTGGCGCACCATATGCAGATCAAGGCCATCGTGGCCCTGACCCAGTCGGGTTCGACCGCGCTCTGGATGTCGCGCCTGGACTCCGGCGTGCCGATCTATGCGCTGACGCCCGAAGAGCGCAGCCGCCGTCGCATGACGCTGTACCGCGAGGTCCATCCGGTGCTGCTGCAGTACAAGTCGGTCGAACGCGAGGCGCTGCTGCTCGAAGCCGAACAGACCCTTGTCGCGGCCGGACTGGTGAGCAAGGGCGACCGGATCATCATCACCATCGGCGAGCCCATCGGCAAATCCGGTGGCACCAACACCATGAAGATCGTGACCGTTGGCGAACACGGGTAAGACGATGCTGGCAGACACGTGCGGCGGAATCCGGATGACCTTGTCGCCGGTTGCAGCGCGGGCGGCACTTGCGGTGGGCCTGGTCTGCGTTGCCACAGTGCTGGTCGGTTGCGCCGGTGGTGGTGCTGCGCCTGCCCGACACGGCGCTGCGCAGGCGGGCCTGCCGCCCGCTCCCTTGCCGCCGGGAGCCTTGCCGCCCGCGCCCTTGCCGCCTGAATCGCTGCCGCCGCAGTCGGTCGCGGGCAGCAGTCTTGTCGTCAAGGCGTTCAACGATGGCCTGGCCGCTTACCGGCACGGCGACTACATCACCGCCGAGCGTCTCTGGCGCCCGCTCGCCGAGCAAGGCGTCAAAGAAGCTCAGCACAACCTGGGCGTGATGTACGCGTTTGGCCGCGGTGTGCCCCGTGACGATGTCCAGGCGGCGCGCTGGTATCGTCGCGCAGCCGTCCTGGGCGACCCCGATTCGCAGGTGAATCTGGGGTTTTTCTACGAGAGCGGTCGTGGCATGCCACGTGACGATGTCAACGCGGTGCAGTGGTATCGCAAGGCCGCCGATCAGGGCAAGGCTGAAGGTCAGACCAACCTGGGCGTCATGTATGCCAATGGTCGCGGTGTGCCGCGCGACGATGTCCAGGCGGTGCAGTGGTATCGCAAGGCCGCCGATCAGGGGCAGGCGGTTGCCCAGTACAACCTGGCCCTGATGTACGCGGACGGCAGGGGTGTGGCGCGCGATGACGCGCAGGCTGTGCAGCTGTATCGCAAGGCTGCCGACAAGGGTTACGCAGGTGCTCAGTCCAATCTGGGCGTGATGTACGCCAACGGCCGCGGCGTGCCGCGTGATGACGTGCAGGCAGCGCAGTGGTATCGCAAGGCGGCCGAGCAAGGCAACGTCACCGCGCAGCTCAACCTCGGCATGCGGTATGCCGGCGGCAGGGGCGTGCCGAAAGATCCTGTCGCCGCGCACCTCTGGTGCGATCTCGCGCAGCGCGGCGCGCAGACCGAAGGCCGGGCCGAACTCGGCAAGACCGCCGTCATTTGCCGCGATGCCGCTGCCGGGCAACTCACGCCCGCCCAGCTGGAGCCGGCGCGCCAATCGGCACGCGACTGGCGGGCGCGCTGAATCGAGGGCGTCATTGGAAACACTGCAAGACCGTCGAGAACTGTTTCGCTATCTCGGCAACCTCGTCAGGCCGCAGCACGACCGTGTCGCGGGCAAGCGTGGTCCGCACACCGATCGATTCGACCGCCGTGCGTGCGATCAGGCCATTGACTGCGAAGTTGACGTTCTGCGGCACCACCGCGCCGCCCGCTGCGTCGGACTTCAAGGTAGCCACCGCCACGCCAACCACGCGGCCCTGCTGATCCAGCACGGCGCCGCCGCTGTTGCCCGGCTGGATCTGCGCGGTGATCTGAATCTGGCTGGGATTATTGCCTGAGCCGATCATCGAACTGATCACTCCCGCGGTGAAATTGCCGCCGGTCGAGAGCCTGCCGTACAAGGGAAATCCGAAGGCATATACCGCTTCGCCAAGCCTGGGTGAATCGGGGCGGAATTTCGCCCAACTGCTCGAGGGCGTCTGACTTCGCACCACCGCCAGATCGGCGTTGACATCCTGGAACACCACTGTGGCATCGCCGTGGGCGGCAGTGCTGAGGCGACGGCAGCCTTTGATGACGTGATAGTTGGTGACTGCGTGCCCTTCGCTGGAAACGAAGAATGCGGAGCCATTGCTCGCGGGGCTTGCCTGGGCTGGCGCCTGCCCGGCGGGTCGCTCCGTCTGCGCTGTCCGCAGCGTCCACTGTCGGGCTTCGCGCTGCGCACTGGCGATCTGATCGGGAGACAGCTGCTTTTCGAGCTCGTCGCGGGCGGTTCGCAGCGTGGCGAGACTGCTGCCCTGGCCGAGCGCGACGGTTGCCCAGATATAGGCGCGGGCATAGTCGCGCGACAGGACCGTGCCTTGCCGATACAGCTCGGACAAGGTGCCCATGGCCCAGAGGTTGCCGGTATTGGCCGCAGTGATCAGCAGCCGCTCGCCTGTCTGGGCATTGCGGCCGATTCCTGTACCGGTGACGAGCGCCCAGCCGAGGTAGGCTGTCGACTGGCGGTCGCCTTTTTCCGCGCCCTGCTTGAGCCACTCGACCGCACGTTCTGCATCCTTGGTCACGCCTTCGCCGCGCAGCATCAGAAAGCCGATTCGCGAATACGCCGGCACATGGCCGGCCAGCGCCGATCTGTGAGC
>JAYVOV010000587.1:0-13984 GCA_043757735.1 Burkholderiaceae bacterium | reverse complement strand
TCAATCTCAAGGGAGTGGTGCTGGGTACCAAGCACGCGTTCCTGGCAATGAAGCAGCGCCCGAAAGATGCCGAAAGCGCTTCGATCGTCAACCTGTCGTCGATTGCCGGGCTGGTCGGATCGGCCAACAGCGCTTTGTACAGTCTGACCAAAGGCGGCGTACGCCTGTTCAACAAGGCGAGCGCGATGGAAGCTGCGCAACTGGGCTACAACATCCGCTGCAACTCGGTGCACCCGGGCATCGTCGATACCGACATGGCGCGCGGCGTGGCGGCTTCGATGCGCGAGCGCGGCGTACCGGAAGCGTCGATCGAGCAGGTCATGGTCAGCGGCCACCCGATCGGCCGGATGGCGCAGGCGATCGACATCGCCCGCGGCATTTTGTTTCTCGCATCGCACGATTCATCGTTCATGACGGGCAGCGAACTCGTGATCGACGGCGGCTGGACCGCTCGCTGAGGCTGCGCCGACCGGGCACTGACAGCGCACCGACCGAGCACCGACCGAGCACCGACCGAGCACTGACAGCGCACCGACCGAGCACCGACAGCGCACCGACCGAGCACCGACCGAGTCCGGCAGCTTCGGCGCCCGGCTCGGTTTTCAGCGAAGTGGTGGCAAGAACTCGTCGATGCCGATCCGCGCGCCATTGGGCCCCTGGAATTCGTCGACGATTCGCCCGATCGCCGCGGCGACCCGTTCGGGCGGGCGCAATTCGCCATCCGCCTTGCGCTGAATGAACCGGTCGACCGCCGGGAAGTCCGCAGGGCTGGCGGCCCGGATGGCGGCCTGCATGTCGGTGTCGATGACCCCGGGGCTTATGTTCCAGGCGCGAAACGGTGTGGTCTGCGCGTCCTGCTCCAGTGCGACAGAACGAACGAAGTTCTCCAGGCCTGCCTTCGCGCCGCAGTACAGCGACCAGCCGGCGTAGCCGCCAATCGCCGCGCCCGACGATACATTCAACAGGGTCTTGCGGCAGGCGTGGCCCTGGAAGGCGGCGATTGCCCTGCTCAGCAGCATCACCGGCGAAGCGAAATTGGTCTGGATGTTCTCGAGCACCGCCGTCGCGTCCTTGCGCGAAGTCGGGCCGATCGGCGTCAGCGTGCCGGCATTGGCGATGACCACGATTTCCGCCCAATCGCCGAGCGCCAGCGGCGCCAGCGTCTGCTCGAACACCCGGTTGGCCTGCGCGGGTCTCGCGAGGTCGGCGTGAACCGACCAGTCGTGGGGTGCCGAGCGTGAATACTCCAGCACCCGCCACTGGCGAGCCAGGTAGAACTGGCATAAGGCCAGGCCGAGTCCGCGGGATCCACCGCTGATGATGGCGAGTTTCATCGGAATGCCTCTGTCTGATCGGATGAGGCCTTAGTATGGCAAAGCACTGCGCCGATGATGTTCGGAACGGAGCAACGAGGTGGCGCCGCGCGCATGGGTTTCAGCGCGCTTTCGCCAAAAGGCCTTTTCCCGGCTCGAGATTGTCCGTGTCGCGGGCTGGGCGGATAATCGGTCACCTCTGAAAGCCAACCCGAGCCGGCTCGCTCTCACGAGGCCGGCCACTGCGAGACACAAGCCATGGATCCGCAATTCCGCAAGGCCGCCCTCGAGTACCACGAGCAGGGCAGACCGGGAAAAATATCGGTCACCCCGACCAAGCAGCTGGTCAATCAGCGCGATCTCGCACTGGCTTATTCGCCCGGCGTGGCAGCTGCCTGCGAAGAGATTGTCGCCGATCCGGCGGCCGTGTTCCGCTACACCAGTCGCGGCAATCTGGTGGCGGTGGTCACCAACGGAACCGCCGTGCTGGGTCTGGGCAACATTGGCCCGCTGGCCGCCAAACCGGTCATGGAAGGCAAGGCGGTGCTGTTCAAGAAGTTTGCCGGCATCGATGTCTTCGACCTCGAGATGGCCGAGAACGATCTCGACAAACTGGTCGACCACATCGCCGCGCTCGAGCCCACATTCGGTGGAATCAATCTCGAAGATATCAAGGCGCCCGATTGTTTCTACGTCGAGCGCAAGCTGCGCGAGCGGATGAAAATTCCTGTTTTCCACGACGACCAGCATGGCACAGCAATCGTGGTTGGCGCCGCGCTCTTGAATGGCTTGAGTGTCGTCGGCAAAGACATCGACAAGATCAAGCTGGTCTGCAGCGGTGCGGGTGCGGCTGCGCTGGCCTGCCTGGACCTGCTCGTCGATCTCGGCCTGCCGCTGGCCAACATCTGGGTCGCAGACCTGGCGGGCGTGGTTTACCGCGGGCGCCAGGAACTGATGGACCCTGACAAGGAGCGCTTCGCGCAAGCCACCGACAAACGCATGCTCACCGAGATCATCGAGGGCGCGGACGTGTTCCTGGGCCTGTCGGCCGCGGGCGCGCTCAAGCAGGACATGGTGGTGAAGATGGGCAGCCGACCGCTGGTCTTCGCGCTTGCCAACCCGACGCCCGAGATCATGCCGGAAGAAGTCAAAGCGGTGCGCCCGGATGCCATCATCGCGACCGGACGCTCCGACTACCCCAACCAGGTCAACAACGTCCTGTGTTTTCCGTTTATCTTTCGCGGCGCGCTCGACGTCGGTGCAACCACAATCACCCGCAAGATGGAGGTGGCGGCGGTGCGCGCAGTTGCCGATCTGGCCCGTGCCGAGCTCTCGGACGTGGTGGCCACTGCCTACAGTTCAATGCCGCTGCAGTTTGGCCCCGACTACCTGATTCCCAAACCTTTCGATCCGCGGCTGATCGTGCGGATCGCGCCGGCTGTGGCGCAAGCGGCGATGGACGGCGGCGTGGCCACCCGGCCCATCGCCGATTTCGATGCCTATCGGGCGCAGCTCGAGCAGTTCGTCTACCACTCGGGCAACTTCATGAAGCCCATCTTCGCCACGGCCAAACGTGCGCTGCGCAAGCGCATCGTCTACGCCGAAGGTGAAGACGAGCGGATTCTGCGCGCGATCCAGGTCGTGATCGACGAAAATCTCGCCACGCCCATCCTGGTGGGGCGGCCAGCTGTGATCGAACGGCGCATCGAGCAATTTGGCCTGCGCCTGAAGGTGGGGGTCGATTTCGAGGTGATCAATCCCGAATGGGACGAGCGCTATCGCGAGTTCTGGATGGAGTACTGGCAGATGACGGATCGCAAGGGAGTCACCGCCCAGTACGCAAAGATCGAGATGCGCCGGCGGCTCACGCTGATCGGCGCAGTGATGCTCAAGAAGGGGCTGGCCGATGGCCTGATCTGCGGCACCTTCGGGACTCACGCGCTGCACTTGCACTACATTGACCAGGTCATCGGCAAGCGCAAGGGTGCAACAGTCTATGCGGCGATGAACACCCTGATGCTGCCCAATCGTCAGATCACACTGGTCGACACGCACGTCAATGTGGCGCCCACGGCCGATCAGTTGTGCGAGATAACCTTGCTGGCTGCCGAAGAACTCCAGCGCTTCGGTATCACTCCCAAGGTGGCACTCGTGTCGCACTCCAACTTCGGCACTTCCGACAGCCCGAGCGCGCTCGTCATGCGCCAGGCGCTCGTTCTGCTGCGCGAACGGGCACCGCACCTCGAGGTCGACGGCGAGATGCACGGCGATGCGGCGCTCGATCCGGCGTATCGTCATTCAGTGATGCCGCGCAGCACCTTGAAGGGCGAAGCCAATCTGCTGGTGATGCCCACCATCGAGGCCGCCAACATCTCGTACAACCTCCTCAAGACCGCGGCCGGCAACAACATCGCGATCGGGCCGGTGCTGCTGGGTGCGGCCAAGCCGGTTCACATTCTCACGGCTTCCGCCACGGTTCGCCGCATCGTCAACATGACCGCCTGGACGGTGATCGACGCCAATTCCGATCGGTGAGCCCGCCCGCGGGGGGCGATCGCTCGAATTGCCGGGTATTGGTACCGGGCGTCTCGGCGCGGGCGACCAGCGGTGGTGCGGGCGCGCCCGGCCAGCCGTTCAGGTCCGTCGTGCCGCCACTGATCGGGGGGGATAGTCCGGCCGACGGAGCGGGGCGGGTGCGGCGTTGACCCTCCGGCTGCGCGCGCCTAGATTGCGATGAGTATCCGCCGGGTACTTGTGTGCATTCCCCCTTAGTCAGGCTCGATCGCCGTGTCCATTCTTGCCGTCCGCCCAGACCAGGCTCGTACCGAACCCGTTCGCACCGCAGCTGAACCGCCGCGCGGCATTCCCGACGACGCGCGCAAACGGTTCGAGCTGCTGCAGGACTGTCGCGAACTGGTCATCTCCCGTCTGTCGAAGGTGGTCAGCGAAGCGCTGACCAAAATGAGCGAGGATCTTTCATCGCTGGCGGTTCGCAGCCGTGACACGCAAGAGCAGCGCGCGCTGATGGACGCGCTGTCGATCGTGCGTCAGCATCGAACCGAGATCGAACTGCGGTTCAGGCGCTCGTTCACCGATGTATTCGAACGTCGCATGTTCAACCAGCAGGTGCCGAACCCAGGGCCGGCTGTCGAGCCCGGCGAGTTGTGTCTGGTCGACGATTCGGAGATGCAGGCGAAACTCGCGATCGACCGGCTGGTCCATCGCACGCGGGGCAGACTCGACCCCGATGAGGTGCTCGGTGTGCGCGCCCGACTGGCTGCCCTGCTGGAGCGCGAATGGTTCGACGAAGGTCAGCATCCGGCGGCACCCGAAGCCGTCTTCGAGGCCCTCAAGGCGGCCTTGACTGAACTCGCGCCCAAGCCCGAGGTGCAGTCCGCGCTGATGGATGCGTTCGAACCCCATGTGTCGGCCAATCTGAACCTGGTGTATGCCTCGGTGAACGAACGGCTCAAAGCCAACAAGATCCTGCCGAAAATCCGGCCTCAGGTGTCCCTGCAGGCCGGTCAGAAACGATCGGCCGCGGCGCAAACGCGTGCTGCGGATGCTCAGGAACAGAGCGGCGCGGCGTCACCGGCAGGATCGCGATCGGGATCGCCTGGCGGGTCGGGCGTCATGATGGGCGGCAATGGCGTGGCCATGATGCGGGAAGTGCAGTCCATACTTTCTCAGTTGACGCTCGGCACGCCGACCGCGCGGGCCAGCGCGACCAGGATGCTGTCTGACCCCGACACTTTCGCGGTGGCTGACCTGCCGTTCCCGGTCGTTGAGTCGCCGATGCTCGACGTCTTGTCGTCGGTGCAGATTTCTTCGGCTGCGGCGCCGTCGCTGCCAGTCGATCTCTTGGCCGACATCGCCGAACGGACCCGCGAAAAGGGCTCGCCACTGGATCAGCTGACCGTCGAAATCGTCTCGATGGTCTTCGACTACATCTACGCCGACAAGCGCCTGGCCGACGTTATCAAGCAGCAGTTGCTGCGCCTGCAGGTCGTCGCCATCAAGGCGGCGCTGATCGATCGCAGCTTTTTCGCGCGGCGCCAGCACCCGATGCGTCGATTGCTCGACCGAATCTCCGAGGTTGCGGCCGATCCGGATGCGGATCTCGCGGCGGGCGCAGATCTGGTCAAGGGTGTCGAATCGGTCGTCGAATCGGTGCTGCAGAATTTCGATCAGGATCTGGCGATATTCGATGACGCGCGGCGGCGGATCGATGAGCTGGCGGCGCAGGAACAGACTCGCTGCGCAGAACGCCTGGTCAAGGTCACTCGCGAAGCCGAACGCAGTGAAAAGCTGGCCGAAGGCGCGGAACTGGCGCGAGCCCGCCTCGGTGATCGCATCGACAGCGAGACGCCGCTCTTCCTGCGCGAGTTCTTGAACGAATGGTGGTCGCATGTCTTGTCGACGGCGCACATGGACGGCGGCGGCAGCGATTCGGCCTTCGATGAAGCAATGAGCACCGCTGAAGCGCTGATCTGGTCAGTGGCTCCCAAGTTGCCCGACGAGGTCGGCAAGCTCGCGGCCATGCTGCCCAAGCTGATCGGCGCGGTGATGCGTGGCGTGCGCCAGGTTTCGGTACCGGAAAATGTCCGCGAGGCGTTCTTCAACGAACTGCTGAAGTCGCATACCCGTTCGATCGCCGCGGCCAAGCAGGCAGCTGCGACTGCGGCCGCACGCCGGCCAACCAATGTCGCGATGCGCGCCGATGGACGAATCCAGTTTCAGCGGGTCAGTCCGACGCCTGCCAATCAACCGGTCATCCAGCGGCAGGTTCAATGCCAGTCGGTTCGACTGGATCTGCTCAAACGAGGCGATGCGATCGAACTTCTCGCGACCGACGGCGAGTGGCGAAACTTCAAGTTGTCGTGGGTCAGCCCACAGCAGCGGCTCTATGTTCTCAGCCGATTTCCGGATGAAGCCCGCTCGATCGAGCGCACGCAACTTGCCGAGCTGTTCGATCGACAGCAGGCGCGTCTGGCGGAGTCACGCAGTTCGGTCGAGCAGGCGCTCGAGCAGATCAACGAGCAGCCGAAAGCGGCCTGATTGCCGGGGCTTGGGCCCCTTGCCTGGCGCGGGCAGCGTGCAGCTCGAACAGTCGGCCAGGCGGCGCTTTCCATATCGCGCTCATGTGGTCTAGCATGCGGGCATGTGCCTGCGCCTGTTTGTCCGTCTGCTGCCCGTACTTCTCTGTCTGTGGAGCCTTCTGCCGGCAGTGTCCGCGCGTGAAGCGATGCTTGCGTCGGGCGCTGAGATTCGGTCGGCCCAGCTGCCACCGGAGGCCCGCGAGGCACTCGCGCTGATCCGCACCGGAGCCCGACTGCCCTACGCCAAAGACGGCTCGGTGTTCGGCAATCGTGAGGGCGCACTGCCGCGTCGACCGGCCGGCTACTACACCGAGTACACGGTTCGAACACCGGGTTCGCGCGATCGCGGTGCAAGGCGAATCATCGCCGGTGGCGATCCCGTGCGTTCCGGCGAGTACTACTACACTTCCGATCACTACCGCAGCTTTCAGCGCATCCGCGAATAAGCCGTCACCAACAGGCCACGATTCATGAGCGCGTTCAGCAACATCCCTCCGCAGGCTGTTCTTCCCTTGGGGGCCTACGATCTGGAGGAACTCCGACGCGCCGCGCGCTACGCCGATCAGCGCCTGCTGATGGCCGACTTCAGCGCGGCGCGCGACAAGCCAGATGTGCTGCGCCAGATCGCCTCGGCGTTTCATCTGCCCGCGCACTTCGGCGGCAATCTGGACGCGCTCTACGATTGCATCACCGATCTCAAACCGCTCGATGGCACCGAGCAGCCCGGGTTCGCGGTTATCCTGCAAAACCTGCCCGGCGATCCGGGGTTCGCGAGCGACGAGCGTGACGCCTTGCTCGATGTCTTTCGCGATGCAGCCGATTTTTTCTTCGACAAGCAGACCGCATTCAGGGTTTTTTATTCAGTGCAAGGACGTTATTGAGCAGCGCGCCGCCGGCAGGCGGACTACACCAGGTCACCCAGCGCCGACTGTAAAACAGCGAGTGCTGCCAGGCCTGCGGTTTCGGTGCGCAGGGTGCGCGGACCGAGCCGCACCGGCGTCAGGCCGGCTTGTTCGGCAAGCATCAGTTCTTCATCCGACAATCCAGACTCGGGGCCGACCAGCAGATCTGCCTCGCGGATGTCTTGCTGTGCGATGACCTCTCGCAGGGAGCGTCCGGCCAGCGGTGCGAGCACCCAGCCAGCCCTGTCGCGGGCGCGGCTGGCAAGCCACTCGGACAATGCCTGCGCCGGATGCACGACCGGCAAGGTGTCGCGGCCGCACTGCATGCAGGCAGCCACGATCAGTCGCTGCCAGTGTACGAGGCGCTTGCGTGCCCGTTCTTCGTCGAGTTTGATGACGCTGCGCGCGGAACTGACGGGAACGATCTGTGCCACGCCGAGTTCGACGGCTTTTTCCAGCGTGAAGTCCATGCGCTCGGCTGCAGTGATGCACTGCACGAGGCGCACGCGCAAAGGACTCTCCGGCAGTGCGGCCCGAGGCGCAACGAGTTGCACTGTCGGCAGCTGGCGTGCGTCGCCGCGAAGCACGGCCGACCAGCGGCTGCCGTGGCCGTCGAACACCTCCACGGTCTCGCCGGGCCGCAGGCGCAAGACCCGCTGCGCGTAGTGGGCCTGGTCGCGATCGAGCGCGATCGATTGGCCGGCCTCTCTCAGGCCGGCGATGAGCAGACGGGCAATCATGGCTGTACGCCCCGGTTGCTGGCGGCCGCTTCAGGCCGGCAGGAGCTCGCGGTAGAAGTTGGGCAGTGCGAACAAGGCGGAATGCATCGCCTCGTTGTAGAGCCGCAGGTCGCCGATGCAGCGTTGTTCGAGGCGCTGAGCCACGACAGCCGACGTGACGGCGCACACGTCCAGGGTGTCGGATACGACCGCCAGGCCCCAGTAAGCCCCATACAAAGGAATGTACAGCCCCAAAGGTCGCACGATCGGGAAAACCGATTGGAGATCGGCCAGCAGGGTGCGAACCCGCTGCGGCTGAAAAATCGGCGAACCGAGGTGCAAAGCGATGGCGCCGCCGGGTGCCAGGGCACGGCGTGCCATCTGGAAGAACTCAGGCGTGTACAGGCGGGCAGCCGGTGTGTCTGGGTCGGTGAGGTCCAGCACGATGAGATCGAAGGTCTCGCCTGTGCTGCGGGTGAATTCGAAGCCGTCGCCGATGTGGATCTGCAGTCGGGGATCATCGAATGCACCGTGATGCACCTCGCCGAGGTACTCGCGCGCCACCCGGATCACTTCCGGGTCGAGTTCGGCCATCACGACCCGTTCGATGCTCGGGTGCTTGAGGAGTTCTTCGGTGGATCCGCCGTCGCCGCCGCCGATCACCAGCGCCCGGCGCGGCGCCGGATGAGCGATGGCTGCACAGTGGACGATCGGTTCATGATAAAAAAACTCGTCGTGCTCCGAGGTCATGAAGGCGCCGTCGAGCCGGAACAACTTGCCGAACTGATGCGTCTCGAAGACCTCGATGCGCTGATGCCGGGATCGCAATGTCTCGAGGCGTCGCTTGACGCGATAGCCGTAGGCGCTGTCCGCATTGAGCCACTCCAGCAGCAGTTCATCGCTGCCGGATTCCGGATCGGCCGATCCGCGCAGGATCCGGTTGGTGTTCTGCACCTTGGGCTGGAATGCGACGATCAGGTCTTCGAGAACCTGTTCGGCCTTGCCGGAGTTGTCGGTCGAAAAATTGCAGACATAGACGTCCAGCGTGACGCCGGCGCGCTCGGGCCAGGTATGCAGGGCGAGGTGCGACTCAGCCAGCAGGACTGCGCCGGTCACGCCTCCGGGCTCGCCTTTGTAGTCGGGAAACGTGAAGAATTTCTGGTCGACGATGGTCAGGCCGGCCCTCGTGACGACCTCGGCGCACAACGCGGCCAGCCGCGTGGCATCAGTCAGCAATGAAAAGGCTCTGGCAGGCGCTGCCGCCATTGCCTGCCGCTGCGCCTGCCCGGGCCGGGACGTGCCGCCGGCAGCGGCGTCGAAGGCGCGTTCATCGATGTCGAAGGCGCGTTCATCGATGTCGGAGGCGCGTTTATCGATGTCGAAGGCGCGGCCCTCCAGATCGATGGTGCATCCGTACAGGTCGGCGGTGAGGTGGAGTCCTTGCATCTTGGCGGGCGGGCCGTTGCCATACGGGGCTGGAGTGAGCCCCGCGAAGGAGCCGGGCACGCGAGGGCATGCGCTGGAGAAAAGCCTTCGAGTATAGCCGACCCCTATCGAGTGGACCGAGCCACCAGTCCGGCGTTTGCTAGAATCCGGTTTTTCAGCGGCAGCCTTCGAGATGACATCGATCGAGAACTCCAGCGTTGATCCCAAGCTTGAAGCAGTCCTGAAGTCGCGCATGGCCGACACCATCAGGCTGCTTTCCATCGACGCGGTACAGCAGGCCAATTCCGGCCATCCTGGCATGCCAATGGGTATGGCCGAGATCGCGGTGGCGCTGTGGGCCCGTCACCTGCGGCACGATCCCACCGATCCTGCCTGGCCCGACCGAGACCGCTTCGTGCTGTCCAATGGTCACGGCTCGATGCTTCTGTATTCGCTGCTCCATCTCACCGGTTATGCCTTGCCGATCGAAGAGCTCAAGGCGTTCCGGCAAATGCACTCCAAGACGCCGGGTCACCCGGAAGTGGGGCTCACGCCGGGCGTCGAGACTACTACCGGCCCGTTGGGTCAGGGCCTGGCCAACGCGGTGGGCATGGCCCTGGCCGAGCGCCTGCTGGCCGATCGTTTCAACCGGGAAGGCCATACGCTGGTCGATCACTTCACCTACACCTTCGTCGGCGACGGCTGTTTGATGGAAGGCATCTCCCATGAGGTGTGTTCGCTGGCCGGTACGCTGGGTTTGGCGCGGCTGGTCGTGCTGTACGACGACAACGGCATTTCCATCGACGGCGAGGTGCACAACTGGTTTCGCGACGATACCGTTGCCCGTTTTCAGAGTTACGGCTGGAACGTTATCGCCAACATCGATGGCCATGACACCTGGGCGCTCGAGCAGGCCATCGGGCAGGCGCGCGAGTGGGGCGCCAATGGCCGTGACGGCCGGTTTGCGCCGACGCTCATCCAATGCCGGACCGTGATTGGCAAAGGCTCGCCGAATCGGGCGGGTCTCGCCAAGGCGCATGGCGAACCCCTGGGCGCGGCCGAAATCGCGCTGGTTCGCGAACAGATGGCTGGCCGCGGTTTCACCATGGCGCCCTGGCAGGTGCCGGCCGACGTCCGCGCCGCCTGGGACAACCGCGAACGCGGTGCTGCTGCGCATGCCGAGTGGTCAGAGCGCCTCACGCAATATCGGCTGGCGCACCCGGCACTCGCGACTGAGTTCGAGCGCCGCATGAGCGGCGAGCTGCCCGCCGACTGGGACGACACCATCGAGGACATGATCGACGATGTCGTGGCCCGCGCCGAAACCATCGCCACCCGCAAAGCGTCGCAAAACGCGCTCAATCACCTGGGCCCCGCCGCGCCGGAACTGCTGGGCGGGTCGGCTGACCTCACCGGCAGCAATCTCACCGATTTCAAAGGTAGCGGCACGCTGCGGGCCGACGAAAACGGGGTGCTGCATGCCGGTCGGCACATCCATTTCGGTGTGCGCGAATTCGGCATGTGCGCCATGCTCACCGGGCTGAGTCTGCATGGCGGATTCATTCCCTATGGCGGTACCTTCCTGACCTTTTCAGATTACGCCCGCAATGCGCTGCGCATGGCGGCCCTGATGCGGCGGCGGGTCATCTATGTATTCACTCACGATTCCATCGGGCTGGGCGAAGACGGCCCGACCCATCAGCCGGTGGAGCACGCCGCCACGCTGCGGCTGATCCCCGGGCTCGACGTCTGGCGTCCCGCCGATACGGTCGAATCCGCCTTGGCCTGGATCTGCGCGATCGAGCGCCGCGACGGCCCGGCCGCGCTCCTTTTTTCGCGCCAGGCGCTGCCTTTCGTCACCCGTTCCGACAACCAGCTCGCCGCGATCCGGCGCGGCGGCTATGTGCTGCGCGACGCCGCCGAAGCCGCCGCCGTGATCATCGCGACGGGCTCCGAACTCGCCCTGGCCCTGGCCGCACGTGATCTCCTGGCGGCCGAAGGCGTGGTCGTGCGAGTGGTGTCGATGCCGTCCACCTCCGTCTTCGACCGGCAAGATGTCACTTACAAGCGCCATGTGCTGCCTGACAATCTGCCTCGTATTGCGGTCGAGGCCGGCGTCACCGACTTCTGGTGGAAGTACCGTTGCGCCGCAGTGGTTGGCATTGACCGGTTCGGCGAGTCGGCGCCCGCGGGCGCGCTGTTCGAGCATTTCGGCTTCACGCCGCGCAATGTCGCCGACACGGTACTGGCCGTTGTCGCCGGCCGATCAAAGCGCTGAAGCGCCACGGTTTCAACATCCCTTAAAGGAACGTCCATGACCATCCGCGTTGCCATCAATGGATACGGCCGAATCGGCCGCAACATCCTGCGCGCCCACTACGAAGGCGGCAAGAAGCACGACATCGAGATCGTCGCCATCAACGATCTGGGCGATGCCAGCACCAATGCGCATCTCACCCAATATGACACCGCGCACGGCCGTTTCCCCGGCACGGTGAAGGTCGATGGCGACTGCATCGTGGTCAATGGTGATCGCATCAAGGTGCTGGCCAACCGCAACCCTGCCGAGCTGCCCTGGGGCGCCCTGGGCGTCGATGTGGTTCTAGAGTGCACCGGATTTTTCACCACCAAGGAAAAAGCCGGCGCACACATCACGGGCGGCGCGCGCAAGGTGATCATCTCGGCGCCGGGCGGCAAAGATGTCGACGCCACCGTGGTCTATGGCGTCAATCACCTGGTGCTCAAGGCAACCGACACCGTCATATCCAACGCGTCGTGCACCACCAATTGTCTGGCGCCGCTGGTCAAGCCGCTCAATGACCGCATCGGTCTGGTCAATGGCCTGATGACCACGGTGCACGCGTACACCAACGACCAGGTTCTGACCGACGTCTATCACGAGGATCTGCGCCGCGCCCGTTCGGCGACGATGTCGATGATCCCCACCAAGACCGGCGCCGCGTCGGCGGTGGGTCTGGTTCTGCCGGAACTCAATGGCCGTCTGGACGGCTACGCCATTCGCGTGCCCACCATCAATGTGTCGCTGGTCGATCTGTCGTTCATTGCCGCGCGCGACACCACCGTCGATGAAGTCAACGCGATCATGAAAGAAGCCGCTGAAGGCGCGCTGTCGGGGGTGCTGGCCTACAACACCGCACCGCTGGTGTCGGTCGATTTCAATCACAACCCCCATTCGTCGAACTTCGATGCCACGCTGACCAAAGTGTCGGGCCGGCTGGTCAAGGTCAACAGCTGGTACGACAACGAATGGGGTTTCAGCAACCGGATGCTCGACACCACCGTCGCGCTGATGGCGGCGAGGTAAGCGGGCTGGAACGACGATCGCTGGCGCGTCGACCTCGACGCCTGGCAGTGCCGCTCGATCAGCGGGACGTTGCGTAATCGAGGACGTCCACCACATGGGCGACTTCTTCCTGGAAGCACGCCAGCAGTTCGCGCGAATAGGCGGGTTCGCGTCGTACCACTGCGGACTCGATCCGCTGTGCGAGCGCGCAGGCTTCGGTGGCACCCAGCATCGCCAGCGTGCTCTTCAGACTGTGCGCGGCGAATTCCGCCTTTGACGGATCGTCGCTCTCGATCGCCGCGATCAGATTGCGCAAGGTTTGCGCCGAATTGGTCTTGAACAGGCCGGCGATCCGGTCGAGCAGTTCTACGTCGTTGCCCAGCGTTTCATGAAGTCGTGCTGCGTTGTACGCACGCCGCGCCACGAGCGCCTGTTGGGTGCCGATGCGGGCCCCGTCGATGGGCATGTCGGCTGCCCCACCAGGGGGATGGCTTGGAGACGAACCCGGCGCCAGGGTTGCGTCGGGCGGATTGCGGCCAGCCATCGCCTGCGGACTGATCTGGCGCAACTGCGCTGTCAATTGGGCAATTTCGATCGGCTTGGTCAGATAGGCGTCCGCACCCGCGGCAAATGCCGCCTGCCGGTCGGTCATCAAAGAGTCGGCGGTCATCACGACGATTGGCAGGCGCACATTGAGCGAACCCGCCATTCTCCCGCGACCAAGGGACTCCCTCGCGCGGATGGCCTGGGTTGCCGTGATTCCATCCATGACCGGCATCTTCAAGTCCATCAGGACCAGGTCCGGAGACAGAGTGGCCGCGCCCCGGATTGCTTCCTGGCCGTTGTGGGCCACACTCACTCGATGGCCCATTTTCGCCAGCATGCGGGTTGCCACGAACTGGTGGACGGGGTTGTCCTCGACCAGCAGAACGTGCAGCGCCGGGGCGGCGATTGCCGCAGGGCCATCCGGCTCGGCGCCGGGTGGCTGGCCCGCTTCGGCGAGCGTGCGGCCCGCGCCGCCTTGCGCCAGGACCTGGTGGATCGCCGCTTTCAGGTCCGGTTCGGCCAATGGTTCGATCAGCGTCGAAGCGATACTCAGCGCCTGACACCGATGCTGCTGGCGGGTGAGGTCCCGGGTGGTGAGGGTCATCATGATCGGTGTGTTGCTCAGGCCTGCGTCGCGCAGCCGAGTCACCAGCTCGAAGGGGTCCGAACCAGCAAG